>JAKDIK010000063.1 GCA_030450535.1 Propionibacteriaceae bacterium | reverse complement strand
TCGCGGGCTACAACGCCTACGCGCTGGCCGGACGCCCCGGCATCGCGCCCGGCTTCGTCGGCGGCGCCGTCTCCGTCGCGCTCGGCGCGGGCTTCATCGGCGGCCTCGTCACGGGCCTGCTGGCCGGCCTGCTCGCCATGTGGCTCGCCTCGTTCAAGCCCCCGCGCTGGCTGGCGGGCCTCATGCCGGTGGTCATCATCCCGCTCACCGTCACCTTGGTCGTCGGCGGGCTCATGTACATGCTGCTGGGCGCCCCGCTGGCCGCGATCACCAACGGGCTGTACGCCTTCCTCGGCGGCATGACCGGCGGCTCGATCATCGTGTTGGGCATCGTGCTCGGCCTCATGATGGGCTTCGACCTCGGCGGTCCGGTCAACAAGGCGGCCTACCTGTTCGCGACGGCCGGCCTGTCGGCCCAGACGGACGCCTCGTTCGCGATCATGGGCGCCGTCATGGCGGCCGGCATGGTGCCCCCGCTGGCGATGGCCCTGGCCACCACGGTCCGCAAGAGGCTGTTCACCGAGCCCGAGATCGAGAACGGACGCACCGCGTGGCTGCTCGGCGCCTCGTTCATCTCCGAGGGCGCCATCCCGTTCGGCGCGGCCGACCCGCTGCGCGTCATCCCGTCGATGATGCTCGGCGGCGCGGTCACCGGCGCACTGGTCATGGCGCTCGGCGTCGGCAGCCGGGCCCCGCACGGCGGTGTCTTCGTCCTCTTCGCGATCGAGAACCCGGTCGGCTTCATCATCGCTATCCTTGCAGGCATGATCGTCGGCGCGGTTGCTGTCATCATCGCCAAGGAGTTCCTTGGCAAGAAGCCCGTCACCGCCTGACGACCCCGAGACTCGAAGGAGAAAGCATGGCCAGCAAGACTGTCACCGTCGGTTCGTCCGTGGGCCTGCACGCCCGCCCGGCCGCCATCATCGCCGAGGCCGCCGAGGCCTACGACGACGAGATCCTCCTCTCACTCGTCGGCGGCGACGACGACGAGGGTGTCGACGCGGCGTCGAGCCTCATGATCATGACCCTGGGTGCAGAGAAGGGCGCCGAGGTCATCGTGGAGTCCGACAACGCCGAGGCCGTGGACGCCATCGCGGCGCTCATCGAGAAGGATCTGGACGCCGAGTGAGTCCATCCTGACCCTTGGGGCCACGCCCTGAGGTCTGACCCAATGCCAACGGGGTCCGTCCCAGCCGGGACGGGCCCCGTTGCTGCGCCCACCGCGCCCCTGCGCCCTTGCGTCCCTGCGCCCTTGCGTCCCTGCGCCCGAGGCGCGGGCTGCGACGGAGCCTCAGCGGCTGATCTGGGGTGGCGGCTTGCGCTGCTCGGGGGTGAGGTGGCCGAGCACGATACTGCCCACGATCGCGATGGCGATGAACGTGAACCAGTTTCCGACGACGATGGCCGCCAGGATGCACAGGGGCCAGATCAGGCCGCGGGCCAACGGAACCCACTGCGCCACCTTCGGCGGCAGCGAGGGCCCTGACGGAGCGATGTCCGTGGGCGGCGGCGGCGCCCAGGAGGTGACCGCAGGCGGGGCCGAGGAGGGGGACGCCGGCGCCGCCGAATCGGGGTGCGGATCGGGCAGGTCGGCGAACAGCGGGGTGAGATCGGCGGCGAAGCGCGCCGCCAGCGCCGTCCCCATGCGCTCGGTGAACTCGGAATCGTCGAGGCGGCCGGCCTCGAAGTGCTGGCGCAACATTCCCGCGGCGGCGTCCCGGTCGGAGTCCGAGAGCCGCTGGGGCACGGGATCGGTCGTCATGGCGTCCCAGTGTAGGGCCAGAGGACGACGCGGCGCGCCGCCCCGGGGAGTGGAATGAGCGCGCGGCGCGTGGGCGTCCATGGCAGAGTTGCGGGGGGTTGCAGAACGCGAGGAGGGGCGGGCAGCGGTGCGGGTCGTGCAGAAGTTCGGCGGGTCGAGCGTGGCGGACGCCGCGAGCATCAAGCGGGTGGCGCAGCGGATCGTCGACACCCAGGCGCAGGGCCACGAGGTGGTCGTCATCGTCTCCGCGATGGGCGACACCACCGATGAGTTGCTCGACCTGGCCCAGCAGGTCTCGCCGCAGCCGCGGGCGCGGGAGCTCGACATGCTGCTCACCGCCGGGGAGCGGATGAGCGCGGCGCTGCTGGCCATGGCGATCAACGACCTCGGCTTCACGGCGCGGTCGTTCACGGGCAGCCAGGCCGGCGTCATCACCACCGAGAAGCACGGGGACGCGCGCATCATCGACATCACGCCGGGCCGCATCGAAACGGCGCTGGCCGAGGGGGACGTCGTCATCGTCGCCGGCTTCCAGGGCGTGTCGCAGACCACCAAGGACGTGACCACCCTGGGCCGCGGGGCGTCCGACACCACCGCCGTCGCGCTGGCGGCGGCGCTGGACGCGGGCTACTGCGAGATCTACTCCGACGTGGACGGGGTGTTCACCGCCGATCCCCGCATCGTGCCGGGGGCCCAACGCATTCCCGAGATCAGCTACGACGAAATGCTGGAGCTGGCCGCGAACGGCGCCAAGATCCTGCACCTGCGCTGCGTCGAGTACGCGCGGCGCGAGGGTGTGGAGGTCCATGTGCGCAGCTCGTTCTCGACCAGACCCGGCACCTGGGTGAAGCACATCAGCGAGGAGGAGTCCGTGGAGAATCCCATCATCACCGGCATCGCCCACGACCGGACTGAGGCGAAGGTCACCGTTGTCGGTGTCCCCGACCGCGTGGGCGCGGCGGCCGACGTCTTCGACACGGTCGCGGCCATCGACATCAACATCGACATGATCGTGCAGAACGTCTCGGTGGCCGACGAGACGACGGCCATCTCCTTCACGCTGCCGCAGGCGGACGGCCCGCGCGCCATCGCCGCGCTCGAGGCGGCGCGCGAACGCATCGGCTTCGCCGCGGTCGAGTACGACGACCACGTGGGCAAGGTGTCGGTGGTCGGCGTCGGCATGCGCAGCCATCCGGGCGTCTCTGCGACGTGCTTCCGGGCGATCGCCGCGGCGGGAATCAACATCGGCATGATCTCCACCTCCGAGATCCGCATCTCGGTGGTGGTCGACATCGACGACGTGGACGCCGCCGTCCGCGCCTGCCACACGGCGTTCGGGCTCGACACCGAGGGCCAGGCGGTCGTGTACGCGGGAACCGGCCGCTGACGCCGCGGACATCCGCCTCGCCCTGGCGGAGCCTCGCGCTGTGGGCGTTGCTGCTGGTGTGGCCCTGGCTGCTGCTCGTCGTCGTGGTGCGGCCCTCGTTCAACCTGTTCGGCTGGCTGTCGGGCTGCCTGTGGCTCGGGTGGCTGTTGGGCTGGATCCTGTCGAACTTCGCCGGCGGCAACAACCCGATGCTGAACCGCGTCCTGCCCCCACTCGGGTGGGTGTGCGCGGCGGCGCTGTGCGTGCAGGTGTTGGCCTTTCCGGCCGAGGTGCTGTTCCTCGCCCCTGAGGGCTGGTACCCGTGGGTCCAGGCGGCGGCGCTGGTCGGGGCCGGTGTGTCGAGCCTGGCGCTGGCGCGGCTCGCCCGAGATGTCCTGGTGCCGCCGCGTCCCCCGCGCACGCTGCGAGAGGCCCTCGCGGCCGCCGGGCGCGTCCCCCAGCCCCGGGGAAAGGGGGGACGCCGCGCGCGGGCTGCTCTGGAATCACGCATGCCGCACGGCGTCCCGGTGGTGGAGCGGGTGCGCGCCGCCGTGATGCACCGCGCGGCCGTCCTGCTGCGCTACCTCGCGATGGGGCTGGTGAGCGTGGTGGCTGGCCTCGGGGCGCTGGTGCTGACCCGGGGAGCCTTCCTGGAGGGCTGGGCAGCCCTGCTGGTGGGGCTCTTCCTGGCCGCCGAGACGCGGGTGTACGCGTGGCACCGCGAGGACGTCGTCGACGGCTTCGCCGAGCCTGACCCATGGGCCGGGCGCACCCTCTACGACGCCTGGTGGGGGGCGTCGGCGGGGCTGGCGCTGGTGATCACGCTGCGGACGACCGCGGCGATGGGTGGCCTGCGGCCCGAGCCGGTGTGGTGGTACGTCGTGGTGTTCTCCGCGGCCCTCGTGGCGGCGATCCTTCCGTTCCGGTGGGCGCGGAGCCGTTCGAGCCGGCTGTTCGCGGGGTGGTTGCGGGCCCGTCCCGCCAGGCGGGCCGAGCTGGAGGCCGTCCGGGACGCCTGGCGGGGGAACCCCGCCTCGTTCGGCCGGCTCCCCGAGGGCTGAGCCGTCGCGAGCGCTCCGACGACACCGGCCCCGGCACGCTAGGGTGGGAGACGAAGACAGGGGAGCGCCCACGGGGGCGCTGAGAGTGCGAAGCGTCGCAGACCCTCGCACCTGATCCGGTTCGCACCGGCGTAGGGAGTCGAGCTCTTCGGCCCCCGCGCCGACCCCTCCTGGGATGGGAGGAAAACCATGACCGCCACGGATCGATCCGGGCACGGTAGCGGGACCCCGGATGGGGGGCACCCCGGACGGCCCGGCCATACCCGCGGCGTCCGCGTGTTCGCCGCCGGACTCCTCGCGCTGGGACTCGCCGCGTGCGCCGGGCCGAGCGCTACGACCAGCACTCCCGCAGGAACGCCCGGCACGGAGCCGACCCCCACCGCGACGCCGACGCAGACGGCGACCGAGTCGGGCACGCTCACCGTGGTCACCCACGACTCGTTCGCACTCAGCCAGAGCCTGCTCGACCAGTTCGCCGCCGAGACGGGCTACACCGTCACCTACGTCGCGCCCGGGGACGCGGGCAGCCTCACCAACCAGCTCGTCCTTACCAAGGATTCCCCGCTGGGAGACGTGGTGTACGGCATCGACAACACCTTCGCGGGCCGGGCGCTGGCCGAGGATGTGGTCGTCCCGTACCAGCCCACCGGGCTGGAAGAGAGCGAGCGGACCACCTTCGCGGCCGACGAGACCAACCGGCTGACCCCGATCGACTACGGCGACGTGTGCATCAACGCCGACCTGGCGTGGTTCACCGAGCACGGCCTCGAGGTGCCCACGACGCTGGACGACCTCGTCAAGCCCGAGTACCGCGACCTGCTCGTCGTCTCGAACCCCGCCGCCAGCTCGCCCGGCCTGGCCTTCCTCGTGGAGACCGTCGCGGCCAAGGGCGAGGACGGCTACCTGGCCTACTGGCAGCAGCTCAAGGACAACGGCGTGCTCGTCGCCCAGGACTGGACGGAGGCCTACAGCGTCCAGTTCTCCGGCTCCGCGGGCAAGGGCCCGCGTCCGTTGGCGCTGAGTTATGCCACCTCGCCGGCCTTCGAGGTGGTCGACGGCGAGACCCACACCGGCGCCCTACTGGGCACGTGCTTCCGGCAGGTCGAGTACGCCGGAGTCATCGCGGGTGCGCAGAACGCGGTGGGTGCCCAACGCTTCATCGAGTTCCTGGTCAGCGACGAGGTGCAGGCCGACATCCCTGAACAGATGTACATGTATCCGGTGAAGCACGGCGTTGAGTTGCCAGAGGAGTGGGTCCAGTTCGCCCCGCTCGCCCAGCGTCCGTACACGATGAGCGCCGAGGAGATCACGGCGGGACGCGACACGTGGGTCCGCGACTGGGCCACCACGGTGATCGGCTGAGGTGAGGATTCCCGGCGGCTGGCGTGTCGCCCTCGGGTGGACGGCCGCCGCGGCTGTCCCGCTGGCGTTCCTGGCGGTGTTCTTCGCCTGGCCCGTCGGCGCGCTGGTGGGCCGAGGACTGTTTCCTGCCGGGACGCCCACCCTCGACGGTTTCGCCACCGTGTTGGCCTCCCCGCGCACCGCCCGGGTCATCACCACCACGCTCGCCCAGGCGACGGCGGGCACGCTCCTCTCCTTGGCGCTCGGCCTGCCGGCCGCCTGGGTGCTGTACCGCACCCGCTTCCCGGGCCGGGGGATCGTCCGATCGATCGTCACCATTCCGTTCGTGCTGCCCAGCGTCGTCGTCGGCGTCGCGTTCAAGTCGCTCGTGATCGACACGGGGCCCCTCGGCTTCCTGGGTCTCGACCGCAGCTTCGCGATCGTCGTCGCGGCGCTGGCCTTTTTCAACATCGCCGTCGTGGTGCGCACCGTGGGCGGGGTGTGGGCGTCGCTGGATCCGCGTCCCGGCGAGGTGGCGGCCGTCCTCGGGGCCACGCCCGGCCGCGTCCTCGCCACGGTCACCCTGCCCGCGCTCGGTCCGGCGATCGCGTCCAGCGCAGCCCTCGTCTTCCTCTTCTGCGCGTCGGCCTACGGCGTCGTCATGGTGCTGGGCGGACCCGCGTACGGCACCATCGAGACTGAGATCTGGTTTCTCACCAACCAGCTGCTCGACCTGACATCGGCGGCGGCGCTGTCGGTGATCCAGCTGCTGGTCGTCACCGTCTGCCTCGTGGTCTCTGAGCGGCTCCAGGCCCGCCTCACCCACGCGCAGCGGCTCCGCGCCGGGGACTCGGCCGTGTCGCGGTGGCGACTGCGTCGCGACGGGGCGGCGAGCTTGGTGACCGCCCTCATCGTGGCGTTCGTGGCGCTGCCCCTGGGCAACCTGGTGCTGCGCTCGCTGCGCACGGCGTCCGGCTGGGGGATCGACCACTACGCCACGCTGTTCGGCGGACCCTCGGGGCTGCTCGCGATCCCGACCGCGGACGCCGTGGGCAACTCCCTGCGCACCGCCCTGGCCGCCACCGCACTGGCCCTGCTGCTCGGCGTGCTGGTCAGCCTGGTGGTCTCGAGGCGGCCCCGGTCGGCATCCGGACGCCGAGCGCTCGGCCTGCTCGACCAGGTGTTCATGTTGCCGCTCGGGGTCTCGGCGGTGACCGTCGGCTTCGGCTTTCTCATCACCTTGAACCGCCCGCCGCTCGACCTGCGGAGTTCGATGATGCTGGTGCCGATCGCCCAGGCGATCGTGGCGCTGCCGCTGGTGCTGCGGGTCCTGCTGCCGGTGCTGCGGGCGATCGACCCGCGGCTGCGCGAGGCGGCGGCGGTGCTCGGGTCGTCCCCGGGGCGGGTGCTGGCCGACGTCGACCTGGCGATGGCCGCCAGGGGCCTGGGGCTGGCGACGGGCTTCGCGTTCGCCACGTCGCTGGGAGAATTCGGCGCGACCTCGTTCCTCGCGCGGCCGGACGCGCCGACGCTGCCGGTGGTGGTGTTCCGGCTGATGGGGCGTCCGGGGTTGGAGAACCAGGGCACGGGCATGGCCGCGGCCGTCCTGTTGGCCGTGCTGACCGCCGCCGTCATGGCGCTGGCTGAGAGGATGAGACCCATGGAGGCGACGTCATGGTGAGCGGGCTGGGCGTGACCGATGCAGTCGTGCGCTACACGACCTCGACCGGCGACGCGCGGCGCCCGCCGAACCGGCGGCCGATCATCACCTGGGTGCCCCCGCCGCGGGGGACGATCGGGCCGACGCGCACCATCACGGCCGTCGACCACGTGTCGCTGGAGGTGGGGCCCGGCGAGATCGTGGCGCTGCTGGGGGCCTCGGGCTCGGGCAAGTCGTCGCTGTTGCGCGCCATCGCCGGGCTGGAGCCGCTGGCGTCCGGCCGCGTGACCTGGGACGGCACCGACCTCGCGCGGGTGGCCGTCCACAAGCGCAACTTCGGGCTGATGTTCCAGGAGCCCGCGCTGTTTCCCAACCTCGACGTCGGCGCGAACGTCGCCTACGGCCTCCACGGCCTGCCCCGGGCGCGCCGCCGGGCGGTGGCGGAGGAATTCCTGGAGCTCGTCGGGCTGCCCGGCTTCGCGCGGCGCAAGGTGACCGAGCTCTCCGGCGGGCAGGCGCAGCGGGTGGCGCTGGCCCGGTCGCTGGCGCCGCGCCCGCGGTTGATGCTGCTGGACGAGCCGCTGTCGGCCCTCGACCGCGGGCTGCGAGAGCGGCTGGTCGAGGTACTCGGCGAGGTGTTGCGTGCCACCGGGACGCCGGCCGTCCACGTCACCCATGATCAGGACGAGGCGTTCGCGCTCGCCGACCGCGTGGCGGTGCTCGCCGAGGGCCGGCTGCTGCAGGTGGGGACGCCCGCGGAGCTGTGGCGGCGCCCGGCCTCGCCCGAGGTGGCGACGTTTCTCGGGTACGGCGCGTTCCTCACCGCGGCGGACGCCGCCGCGCTCGGGCTGGACGACCTGGCCGCGACCGGGATCGTCGGGCTGGGACCGGCGAGCCTGCTGCTGGACGCCTCGGGCGTCCGCCTACCGGTGCGCGGGGAATTCGTGCGCCGCGGCTACGTCGCGATCAAAGTCGAGCTGCCCAGCGGCCAGGTGGCCGAGGTGCGCGCCCCCGAGGCGACCGGGGCGAGCGAGGTGGGCGTCCGCGTGGACCCCGACGGCGTGGCGCACATCCGCGGCGTTGCGGCTGGGGAGGGGGCCTGACGCGCTGAGCAGGGTGCCGACGGGCACCGGATGCTGAGAAGGGCCCCTGGGGGCGGCGCCGGACCGGTACGGTCACGTTCGACGTGCGCCCGAGTCCCCGAAAGGTTGGCCGCCATGAAGTCCTTGACCCTGCCCCGCGCCCTGACCGCGCTCGCGGCGTCCGCCCTGCTGCTCGCCGGCTGCACGGGGACGCCCGCGACGACCCAGACCGCCGGCGCCGGCGCGACGGGCGACGGCGCGGCGTCCTCCTACACGATCGGCGTCGCCCAGTACGTGACGCACTCCTCGCTGGACGCCGCCGTCACGGGCTTCAAGGAGGCCATCGCCGACGCGGGCCTGACCGTCACCTACAACGACCAGAACCAGAATGCGGATCCCGGCACGGGTACCGCGATCGCCAACACCTTCCGCGACGACGCCGACATCGACTTGGTGCTCGCCGTCGCGACGCCGACCGCGCAGGCCATCGCGCAGGTCCTCACCGACCGACCCGTGCTGTTCACCGCCGTCACCGACCCCGTCGCCGCGCGGCTCGTCGACAGCCTGGAGGCCCCCGGCGGCAACGTGACCGGCACCACCGACATGAACCCCGTCGCCGACCAGATCGCGCTGGTCAAGCAGATCAAGCCGGACGCCGCGTCCATCGGCATCATCTACAGCTCCGGCGAGGTGAACTCCGAGGTGCAGGTCGAGGCGGCCCGGCCGGCCGCCGAGGCCGAGGGGCTCACGGTCCAGGAGGTCACGGTCACCAACACCGCCGAGGTCGAGCAGGCCGTGAACTCGCTGAACGTCGACGCCATCTACGTGCCCACCGACAACAACGTCGTCTCGGGTCTCGGCTCGGTGATCCGGTATGCGGAAGCCCAGCAGATCCCGGTCATCGCGGGGGAGGGCGACTCGGTCGCCAACGGCGCGGTGATCACCTACGGCCTCGACTACACCGAACTCGGTCGCCAGGTCGGTGAAATGGCCGTGGCCATCCTGACCGAAGGCGCCGACCCGGCCACCATGCCCGTCGAGACGCAGCGGGAGCCGAAGCTGTACGTGAACGAGGCGGCCGCGGCGCGCATGGGCGTGACGATCCCGGCCGAGCTGCTCACCGGGGCCGAACTGGTCGGTAGCTGACGCCGATGCTGGCCGCGCTCGATCTGGGACTGATCTACGGGCTGATGGCCCTGGGGGTCTACCTGACGTTCCGGATCCTCGACTTCCCCGACCTCACGGTGGACGGCAGCTTCACGACCGGGGCCGCCGTCGCCACCGTCATGATCGTGGGCGGCCAGAACCCGCTGCTCGCCACGGTGTGCGGCGCCGCGTCCGGCCTCGTCGCGGGCGCGGTCACGGGCATGCTGCACACGAAGGGCGGCATCAACCCGCTGCTCGCGGGCATCCTGACCCAGATCGCGCTGTACTCGATCAACCTGCGCATCATGGGGCGCGCCAACCTCTCCCTGCTGCGCATCGACACGCTCACGTCGCCGCTGGCGGACGCCGGGCTGACGGCCACGTGGGTGTCGATCGCGGTGTTCGGCGCGGTGGCGGTGGCCTTCAAGTTCGGCCTGGACTGGTTCCTCAAGACCGACCTCGGCCTCGCGCTGCAGGCCACGGGCGACAACGAGCGCATGATCCGGTCGCTGGGGGTCTCGACCGACGGGGTGAAGATCTGGGGAGTCGCGCTGTCGAACGGACTGGTGGCGCTGTCGGGGGCGATCCTGGCGCAGTACCAGGGTTATGCCGACATCGGCATGGGCATCGGGCTCATCGTCGCCGGGCTGGCGTCCGTCATCATCGGGCAGGCGCTCATCGCGTCCCACTCGATCTGGATCACGACGGCGGCCGTGCTGGTGGGCTCGGTGGTGTACCGGGTCGTCATCCAGGTGGCGCTGGGCCTGGGGCTCAACCCCAACGACATGAAGCTGGTGTCGGCGATCCTGGTGATCGCGGCGCTGCTGCTGCCGCGGCTGGCGATCGTCCGGCGTTGGCGGGCCAGGCAGGTGCGCCGCGAACTGGCGCGCAGTCAGGCGGACGCGGCGGCGGAGGCGGCCGAGGCGGCTGAGGCGTCCGGGGCCGAGGCGCGGGGGGCGAGCGCCTGATGCTGTTCGTCGAGGGC
>JAKDIK010000284.1 GCA_030450535.1 Propionibacteriaceae bacterium | reverse complement strand
GAATGGGGTCGCAGGTCGTCGGCGTGCACCAGCACATCGAGCTCCTCGCCCACCGTCACCGGGCGGTGCAGCGTCATCGTGTTCGACGCGTGCACCAAACCCGCCGGGGCGAACGGGAAGGATCGCGACGCCATCAGCGCCGCCTGCAGCGGAAAGGTCAGCACGTGCAGCCACGTCGGCGGCACCGCGTCGCGCAGTCCGAAGCCGCACACGCGGTTGTAGGCGGCGAGGCGTCCGACCTCTTGGTGCAACCGCGCCACCCGGACCACCGTTCCCGGCAGCGAAACCGCCCCGGACGGCCGGCGTCCGAGGTGGTTGGCGGTCGCGCGCACCAGCAGCGGCGCGACCTCGGGCAGGTCGGCGTAGGCGAGCGTGGTCGTCATCAGGCTCCGATCAGGTTGTGGCCGCACACCCGGACGACCTGCCCGTCGACGCCTCCGGAGGCCGGATCGCTCAGGTAGGCGATGGTCTCGGCCACGTCGACCGGCTTTCCGCCCTGGCCGAGGGCGTTGGTGCGCCGGAAGATCTCGCGCTGCACGAACGGGATCGCCGCCGTCATCTCGGTCTCGATGAATCCGGGCGCGACCGCGTTCGCGGTGACCGGCCGGCCCGCCAGCTCGGCCGACTCGGCCCACGTGAGCCCCATGACTCCGGCCTTGGACGCCGCGTAGTTGGCCTGGCCCTTGTTCCCGGCCCAGCCCGAGGTGGACGCGATCCCGACGATTCGGGCGTTGTCGGCCAGTCCACCGGGCAGTCCGGCGTCGAGCAGCTCAGGGTTCATGCGCAGTTCAGCGGCGAGGTTGACCTCCAGGACCGACCCCCACCGGCCCTCATCGAGGTTGGCGAGCATCTTGTCGCGGGTGATGCCGGCGTTGTGGATGATCGCCCAGATCTTGGCGTCTCGGCCGTGCACGGTCACCACGTGCGCGGCGATCCGGCGGGCGGCGTCGGCGGCGGTGATGTCGAGTTGCAGGGCCGAGCCGCGCACCTCATTGGCGACCTTCGCCAGGGCGTCGCCGGCGGCCGGGACGTCCACGGCCACCACCGTGGCGCCATCCCGGGCGAAGGTGCGTGCGATCTCGGCACCGATGCCTCGGGCGGCGCCGGTCACGACGACGATCCGCTGCTCGAAGGGCCGGTGGGCCACGTAGTCGTCGCCCACGGCGTCCCCGGCCTTGGCGGGTCCGACCCGCCAGGTCTGCCCGGCGACGAACGCGGAGCGACCCTCGAGCAGGAACGACAAGGTGGAGCGCAGGTCGGTGGCCGCCGTCTCGGCGCGCACGAACACGAGATTCGCCGTCGCGCCGGCGCGCAATTCCTTGCTGACCGTGCGGGTGATGCCGTCGAGCGCCTGCGCGACGGCCTTCGCCTCGACGCCGTCGACGGCGTCGGCGTCGCTGGCCAACACGATGATCCGGCCTGAGGACTCGAGCCCGCGCATCGCCGGCCGCAGCACCTGGCGGACCCCCTCGAGCTGAGCGATCTCCCGGACGCCCGTCGCGTCGATGATCACCGCGCCGGGTCGCTGCTCGTAGCGCGGCGGCTGGTCGCGTCCCTTGTCGTCGGGAGTGCGGTGCTCCGGCAGGTCGAGCAGCGGGTCGACAGGGCTCACCCCGAGCAGGCCGAGGGTCTCGGCGCCGATGCCACCGCCGGGCAGCGTCGCCAGCACGATCGGTCCCAGCGGCAGCACGCGCCCGCGCCGCAGCACCGGCGGCTCGGCCAGCCCGGCCCTCGCGGCGATCCTCTTGCCGATCGGCGTGGCGTACAGATTCTCCAGAATGCTCATCTCACACCGCCTCGAGGATCGCCGTGACCGCCTGGCCGCCGGCCGCGCACACCGAGATCAGGCCGCGCGAACCCGGGCCCTTCTCGGCCAGCAGCTTCGCCAGCGTCGCCACGATGCGCCCACCGGTCGCGGCGAAGGGGTGACCGGTGGCCAGCGAGCTGCCGTTGACGTTCAGCCGGGCCGTCTCGACCCTTCCGTGTCCATCGGCCTCCAGTTGCGCCAACGTCGAAAGCACGGTGGCCGCGAACGCCTCGTGGATCTCGACGAAGTCGAAGTCGCCCAGCGCGAGCCCATTGCGCTCCAGCAGCGTCGGGATCGCCCGCGCCCCGGCCACGAGCAGCCCCTCGTTGCCGGTGACATAGTCGGTGGCGCCGACCTGGGCGTCCACCACCCGCGCCAACACGGGCCAGTGGTGCTCGCGCGCCCAACCCTCTTCGGCGAGCAGCACGACCGCGGCGCCGTCGGTGAGCGCGGTGGAGTTACCCGCCGTCATCGTCCCGTTCTCGCCGCCGAAGACCGGCTTCAGCTTGCCCAGCGCCTCCAGCGAGGTGTCGGGCCGCAGCAGGGTGTCGCGGGTCACCGTGAGGTACGGCGTGACGAGATCGTCGAAGAAGCCCGCCTCCCAGGCCCGCGCGAGGTTTTGGTGGGACGCCAACGCCAGCTCGTCCTGCGCCTCGCGGGTGATGCCGTATTCGGCGGTGGTGAGGGCTTGGCTCTCCCCCATCGACAGGCCTGTCCGCGGCTCGACGACGCCGGGCGGCACGGGCGCGAGATCGCCGGGGTGCATCGAGGCGAACGACTTCAGCCGCTCCAGCAGGGTCTTGCTCCGCGACGCCTGCAGCAGCGCCCGCCGCAGCCCCTCGCTCACGACGATCGGCGCATCGGACGCCGAGTCGACGCCGCCCGCGATGCCCGTCTCCGCCTGGCCGAGCCGGATCTTGTTGCTGAGGTAGATCACCGCCTCCAGCCCCGTGCCGCAGGCCTGCTGCAGGTCGCACGCCGGGGTGTGCGGGTCGAGCGCCGAACCCAGGACGGCCTCGCGCGTCAGGTTGAAGTCGCGCGTGTGCTTGAGCACGGCGCCGGCCGCCACCTCGCCCACCTGCTGCCCGGCCAGCCCGAAGCGGGCGATGAGCCCGTCGAGGGCAGCGGTCAGCATGTCCTGGCTGGACGCCGACGCGTACTTCGTGCCCGCCTTCGCGAACGGGATCCGGTTGCCGCCGACGACGACGGCGCTGCGGTCTGCCATGGGTTCTCCTGTGAACGGGTCGGGTGAACTATCCGACACCCAGGGTAGCAGGTACTCGCAGTTTCGGGTACTGTGCTCCCATGACCACGACGACGGACGGCCGCGCCACCCGCTGGGCGGAGCACAACGCCGCCCGCCGACGGGAGCTCGTGGAGGCCACCCTGCGCGCGATCCGCAAGCACGGCCACACGGTGGGCATGGACGACATCGCAGCGTCCGCGGGCACCTCGAAGACCGTGTTCTATCGGCACTTCGGCGACCGCACGGGCCTGTACGAGGCCGTGGTCGAGGGCGTCCACGCGTTCATCCTCGACAACCTCGATCGGCCGCTGAGCGCACGGCTGGCCCCCGACGAGCTCGTCGCCGAGCTGGCGGACGCCTACCTGGCCGTCGTCGAGGCCGACGTGGAGATCTACCGCTTCGTCACCAACCGCCCCGGCGACTGCCCGGACCCCGTCCTCGGCATCACGAACCGCATCGGCAACGAGGTGGCCGCCGCGTTCGCCGAGTGGCTGGAGGTGTCCGGCCAGGATGCGGCGCCGGCGAACACGTGGGGCCACGGGGTGACCGGCTTCGTCTGGGCCGTCGCCGACCGGTGGATCCTCACCGACCTGCGCCGCCCCCGCCAGGCCAGCCAGTTCGGCGTGGAGGGCCGCGTGG
>JAKDIK010000062.1 GCA_030450535.1 Propionibacteriaceae bacterium | reverse complement strand
TTCGGGGAGCCCGGGGCGTCCGGGTGGGCGCGGTGACCGGCCGCGAACGCGGCGGCGTCGGCGTTCCCGACGGCCCGGGCCGCGCGGTGCAGGGCGTCCCACGCGAGGTCGTCGCTGGGCCGGGCCGAGCCGTCGGCGACGTTGAGGAACCACGGCCCGCCCAACTGCATCCGGTGCGGGAAAGCGACCGTCCCACGCAGCGCCGGGACCTCGCGGGCGGCGTCCAGCACCCCGCCCGTCGCGTGCGCCAGCAGTTCGAGCGCCTCGAGCGCCCGGCAGGCTCCGTTCCACCAGTAGGAATAGCCCTCGTCGATGGCGCCGTCGGCGGGCAGCGCGGCCACGTAGCGGTCGAGGCCCTCGACGATGAGCGCCAGCAAACGCGCCACGTCGGCGTCCTCGTCCACCAGCGTCAGGGCGCCGACCAGCAGATTGCCGTGAATCCAGGGGTTCCAGTTGTGGACGTCGCCGTCCAGCCCCAGCCAGTGCCAGTCGCGGCGGTTCTCGAACGGAGCGAACGCGCGGAGCGCGGCTTCGTGGCGCATGCGTGCGCGCAGACCAGGGGCGTGGGCGTCCAGCTCAGGGCCGAGCAGGTGGTCGATCCAGCCGAGCTGGCCCACGATCTCGCCCGCGCCCAGGTCGAGGTAGGGCGATGCGAGGTCCGGCAGCACCCAGCCGCGGCGCGCGAACGCGTCATCGTGGGCGGGCCAGCTCCACGAGCTCTGCTCGCACAGCGCCACGACCCCGTCGACCACCGCGTCGAGCCGGGCGCCGGTCGGCTCGGCCGCCGCGGCCACGACCGCCCGGCTGAGCCGCTCGGTGCGCGCGAACGCGGCGGCCTCCCATGCGGTGCGGTTGCCGTCGCGGTGGAAGCGGGCGGCCTCGGACGCCCTGGGCTGCGGCCACGGTGCCGCCGCCTCGGCATCCGCCTGCGCGACGAGCGTCGCCAGCGCGGCGGGATCCACCGTGCCCGGCCACGCGCTGCGGTCGGATGCCGGCGGCACGGGCAGGCGGACGCCGCGAGGCACCACCAGCCGACGGAATTCGGCGGCGTCCAGTGCGGGCCACAACTGGCCCAATGGACCGACGAAATGCACGGGCCCCTCCCTCGTCGTCGTGGGAAACGATCAGAAGCGATCAGCTTGATCACGAATAGGTAACCACTGGACCGTAGCCATCTCATCCGTGCAGCGCAAGAGTTGACAACCAAACGTGACCGAGTACGATCAAGTGATCATAGCTGATCAGGACGGGACCACGGCGGTCCCGCGAAGGGAGACTCACCCATGACTCGCAAGGCAACGACCTTCGCCGCCGCGGCGGCCGTCCTCGCCCTGGCGGTGTCCGGCTGCTCGGGAGTGGGCAGCCCGGCGGCCCCGGGCGGTACCGGCACCGGCGGCGACACGACGGGCGGCGCGGGGGCGTCCGGCACCATCACGCTGGCCGGCTGGAGCCTCGCCAGCACGCCGGAGTTCCAGAAGCTGGCCGACACGTTCAACGCGACCAACCCCGACTACGAGATCGAGGTCAGGGAGTACGACGCGACCAACTACGACACCCAGATGATCGCCGATCTCGCGGCCGGCACGGCCCCCGACATCTACGTGCAGAAGAACCTCAAGAACTTCTTCACCTACTCCGACGGCGACCAGCTCATGGACGTCTCGGACGTGGCCGGGGAGCTGTCCTCGGATGTCCTGGGCGTCTCGGCGTACGAGGTGGACGGCGCAACCTACGCGATCCCGTACCGCCAGGACGGCTGGGTGCTGTTCTACAACAAGGACCTGTTCGCGCAGGCTGGCGTGGCCGAACCCGACGGCAGCTGGACGTGGGACGACTACGCCGCCGCGGCGCGGGAGCTCACCACGAATCTGCAGGCCGCCGGCTCCGAGGCCACGGGCACCTACCAGCACAACTGGCAGTCGGTCATCCAGGGCTTCGCGCTCGCGCAAACCCCCGGCGCCGACCTGCTCAGCGGTGACTACTCCTACCTGCAGCCCTACTACGAGCGGGCCGTCGCGCTGCAGGACGACGGTGCCCAGCCCACCTACGGCACCGTGACCACGAACAAGCTCACCTACCAGGCGC
Source organism: Propionibacteriaceae bacterium (assembly GCA_030450535.1). GTDB lineage: Bacteria > Actinomycetota > Actinomycetes > Propionibacteriales > Propionibacteriaceae > Propioniciclava. Next base: position 8,340 of record JAKDIK010000062.1, on the reverse strand, counting down.
AGTTCGGCACCCAGAAGGCCGCCATGTTGCCCATGGGCAGCTGGTACGTGGCGACCCTGATCGCTCAGCAGGCCAGCGGCGACGCCAACGAGTTCGAGTGGGGCATCGCGCCCATCCCGCAGTTCGACGCCAGCACCGCCGGCACCGGCAACACCCCGGTGACGTTCGGTGATCCCACCGGTCTCGGCATCAACCCGGCCATCGATCCGGCCAAGGTCGAGAGCGCGAAGGCGTTCTTGAAGCTTGCCGCCTCCGAGGACGCCGCGACGGTGCTCGCCGGCATCGGCATCACCCCGGCGTACGCGTCGGACGCCGTCACCGAGGCCTACTTCGCCGTCGACGGAGCGCCCAGCGACGACCTGTCGAAGTTCGCGTTCGGCACCCGGGAGATCCATCCGGAGAATCCGGTGTCGCCCCACACCGCGGCGATCCAGAACGTGCTCAACGAGATCCACTCCGGGATCATGTCCGAGTCCACCGCCGTGGACGCCGGCGTCACCCAGGCCGGCGAGCGCGTCCAGGCCGAGGTCCTGAACCGCTGAGCCCCACCGATTGATCGCCGACCGGGATCCGCGCAGCAGTGCGCGGCGCGGATCCCGCCCGGAGTCGAAGGAGACACCCATGGCCACGACGCCGGCGACCGCCGCAGCGATCGCCCCCGACGGCCTCGTCAAGGATCGTCGCCGCACCAACAGGCTTCGCCGCCGCAACACCCTCATCGGGCTGGGCTTCATCGCGCCGAACTTCATCGGCTTCGCGGTGCTCACCCTCGTGCCCGTCATCACGCTGTTCTACTACGCCCTGACCAGCTGGAACGCCTTCGGTCGGGCGACCTTCACCGGCCTGGACAACTTCGCCCGGCTGTGGCGCGACCCGAGCTTCTGGGTGTCCTTCTGGAACACCCTCTACTACGCCGCGTTCCACATCCCGCTGACCCTGATCGTCTCGCTCGGCCTGGCGTTGCTGCTCAACCGCAAGCTGCGCGGGGTGGCCTTCTTCCGGACGGCCGCCTTCTTCCCCTACATCACCAGCATCGTCGCGATCGCGGTGGTGTGGAACATGCTGTTCAGCCCCGATTTCGGCCCGATCAACCAGTTCCTGAGGTTCCTCGGCGTGGCGAACCCGCCCGGCTGGACGGCCTCCGCCGCCTGGTCGATGCCAGCCGTCATCATCGTCAGCATCTGGCGCGACATGGGCTACTACATGCTGTTGTTCCTGGCCGGCCTGCAGACCATTCCCGGCGAGCTCTACGAGGCAGCGAAGATGGACGGCGCCAATGCGTGGCAACGCTTCTGGAACGTGACGATCCCCAGCCTGCGTCCCACGATGTTCTTTGTCACGGTCATGTTGACCATCGGCGCCTTCAAGATCTTCGATCTCATCCTCGTCATGACCGAGGGTGGGCCCGGCCAGTCCACGCTCGTGCTGAGCCAGTACATCTACCAGAAGGGCTTCCAGGAGAACGACTTCGGCTACGCCTCGGCCGTCGCCATCGTGTTGTTCGTCATCTGCATCAGCGTGACGATCTTCCAGTTCCTGTGGAACAAGAGGAGGGACGCCTGATGTCCGCCCCGCTCACACCGCCGACAGCCCCACCGGTGACGCCCGAGGCCGACGTCGGCTCGGCGCGGCTGGCCGGACGCGGGGCGCCCGGCTCGCGTCCGAACCCGGTTGGCCGCGCGGTGCTGTACCTGGTCATGATCGCGGCAGCAGCGGTCGTCCTCCTGCCGTTCTACTGGATGGTGGTGTCGTCGCTGAAGACCAACAACGAGGTCTTCACGGTGCCCATCCAGTGGCTGCCGTCGGTGCCCCAGTGGCAGAACTACGTCGACATCTGGACGAAGTCGAACATGGGCACATGGCTGCAGAACACGCTGTTCCTGTCGGTCATCATCACGTTCCTGCAGGTCTTCACCGGAAGTTTCGCGGCCTACGGCTTCTCGAAGGTCCGCTTTCCGGGCCGTGACGTCTTGTTCCTCGCCTACATCGGCACGATCGCGGTGCCGTGGCAGAGCTACATGATCCCGCAGTTCATCCTCATGTCGAACCTGGGACTGTCGAACACGCTGTGGGCGATGGTGGCGCTGCAGGCGTTCGGGGCCTTCGGGGTGTTCTTGATGAAGCAGTTCTACGACACCATCCCCGAGGACCTGAGCGAGGCCGCCCGCATCGACGGGCTCAGCGAGTTCGGGATCTACCGGCGCATCATGTTGCCGCTGTCGGTGCCGGCGCTCGCGTCCCTGACGCTGTTGACGTTCGTCAATACCTGGAACGACTACCTGGGCCCGCTGATCTACCTGCGCAGCCCTGATCTGTGGACCATTCAGCTCGGCCTGCGCACCTTCATCAGCCAGTACAACGCCGAATACGCCCTCATCATGACCGGCTCGGTGCTGTCGGTGCTGCCCATCGTGATCGTGTTCCTGCTCGGCCAGCGCTACTTCATCGAGGGCATCGCGACCTCGGGGCTGAAGGGCTGAGCCGATGCGCAGGCCGCCGCACGAGTTGTTCACCCTGGTGTTCGGGGTGGTCTATCTGGGACTGGGAACGAGCTTCCTCGTGGTGCTGGCGACGCTACCGCTTGTGGTCCTGGTCCTGGTCGCCGATCCAGCGACGGCGTGGCCGTGGCTGGCGGCGTCCGCGCCCTTGGTCGCCCCCGCGCTGACGGGCGCGTTCGCGGTGTTCCGGGCGTTCGCGGAGGAGGGCTCGCAGGCCGTTGTCCGCGTCTTCGCCCGCGCCTGGGCCGGCGACCTGCGCTGGTCGCTGGGGATCGGCGCGGCAGCGTCCGCCCTCGTGGTCGTGTTGGGCGTCGACATCGCCTGGGCGTTCGGGAAGGCCGGCGGAGCCGTGGCGATTCCGGTGTTCGCGATGGGCATCGTGCTCACCTGCCTCACGACGGTGACGGTGCTGGTCGTGCGGCAGGAACGGCCGGGCATCCGGCGGCGGGACGCGGCGCGCGTGGCCGTGTTCGTGGTCGCGCGGCGGTGGTACCTGAGCGCGGTGACCGTCGTCGTGGCGGGAATTCTGGGCGTCGTCGTCGGGGCGTCCCCGGCGCTCGGCCTCGGCGTTGCCCTGGCGCCACTGCTGTACGTCGTGTGGGCGAACACCCGGTTCGCGGTCGGGCGGGAACTGCGCGACCGCACATCTCCCACACACGGTGGGTGGGTTGCGTCCGCCGCGGGTTGACTCGAAGAGACCGGCCGATGCGCGGGGGCCGAGCAGGATCCGCTAGGCTGGATCGGCGCATCGCGGATGTAGCTCAATGGTAGAGCACCAGTCTTCCAAACTGGTGACGCGGGTTCGATTCCCGTCATCCGCTCCGGGTCCGCCCGTACGTAACCGATACAGGAGTCCAAACCAGTGCCCAGCACCGTCGAGCAGCTCAGCCCCTCGCGGGTGAAGCTCACCATCGAGATCCCCTTCTCCGACCTCAAGCCCCACTTGGACAAGGCCTACCGCGAGATCGCGGCCCAGGTGAACATCCCGGGCTTCCGCAAGGGCAAGGTGCCGCCGGCGGTGATCGATCGCCGGTTCGGACGTGGCGCCGTGCTGCAGGACGCCGTCAATGACGCGCTTCCCGAGGCCTACGGCAAGGCCGTCACCGACAACGAGCTGACCCCGCTCGGCCAGCCCGAGGTCGAGATGACCAAGCTTGAGGACAACGACGTGGTCGAGTTCGTCGCCGAGGTGGACGTCCGCCCCGACTTCGACGTGCCGGCGAGCGCCGAGCTGAACGCCGAGGTTGAGCCGCTGGCGGTCTCGGACGCCGACGTGGACGAGCGCATCGAGATGATGCGCGCCCGGTTCGCGACCCGCACCGACGTCGAGCGTGCCGCCGAGGAGGGCGACGTCGTCACCCTCGACCTGACCGCGCGCGTCGACGGTGAGCTCGTCGAGGGCGGCTCCGCCGAGGGCGTCACCTACAAGGTTGGCTCGGGCGGCATGCTCGACGGCTTGGACGAGGCCGTCACGGGCCTCTCAGCCGGGAAGACGGCCGAGTTCTCATCCGAGCTTGTGGGCGGTCCGGCGCAGGGCGAGACCGCCGATGTGAGCGTCACCGTCACCAAAGTGCAGTCCGAGGAACTGCCCGAGGTTGACGACGAGTTCGCCCAGCTCGTGAGCGAGTTCGACACGGTCGAGGAGATGCGTGCCGACCTGGCGGACGCCGCCCTGCGGATCGCCCGCCTGGAGCAGCTCAACGCGGCCCGCGACGCCGTCGTGGCCGACCTGGCCGCGAAGACCGACTTCGAGCTGCCGGAGGCGCTCGTCGCGGGCGAGATCGAGAACCGCAAGCAGCAGATCTCCGACCAGCTCGCGCGCGCCGGCTACACGATCGAGCGCTACCTGGAGGAGGACAGCGACGAGACCGCCGAGACGCCCGAGGAGTTCTGGGCGCAGGTCGAACAGAACGCGCGCACCTCGCTGAAGGCGCAGATCATCCTCGACAAGCTCGCGGAGACCTCCGAGGTGGAGATCGGCCAAAGCGACCTGACCGAGATGCTGTTCCGCCGGGCCCAAGCCAGCGGCAGCTCCCCGGAGCAGGAGATGCAGCACATGATGGAGCACAACCACACCGCGGAATGGATGGGCGAGATCCGTCGCAACAAGGTGCTCACCGAGATCGTCAAGGGCGCCCACGTCACCGACACCAACGGTGAGGCCGTCGACATCGCCGCGATCAACAACGACGGCACGCTGGCGGAGGCCGAGGCCCCCACGCAGGCGCAGGCAGTCACCGCGGCCGTGGACGAGGCGCTGGCGAGGGCGGACGCCGACGCGAAGTCGGCCACGGACGCCGAGTGAGGCGCTGAGCGCACCGCAGCCACGACGGCCCCGCCTCTCGACCCGGGAGGCGGGGCCGTCGCCGTCGCGTCCGGGGGCGGATCGTCTGCCGTCAGCGAACACTGGGCCGTGTGTCTCGGTTTTGTCGGAGGGGGCCTGTAGTTTCACATTCGTGACTGAACAACTCCCCGGCATCGCCATGGCAGGCGCCCCGTCCGGCATCGGTATGAACGACTCGGTGTACCAGGCGCTGCTCGCCAACCGCATCATCTTCCTCGGCTCCGAGGTGCGCGACGACAACGCCAACGCCATCTGCGCCCAGCTGCTGCTGCTGAACGCAGAGGACCCCGACAAGGACATCTACCTCTACATCAACTCCCCGGGCGGCTCGGTGACCGCCGGCATGGCCATCTTCGACACCATGCAGTGGATCAGCAACGACGTCGCGACGGTCGTCATGGGCCTGGCGGCGTCCATGGGCCAGTTCCTGCTCAGCGCGGGGACGCCCGGCAAGCGCTACGCCCTGCCGCACGCGAAGATCATGATGCACCAGCCCTCGGGCGGGATCGGGGGCACGGCGTCCGACATCAAGATCCTCGCCGAGCAGATCATCCAGACGAAGAAGGAGATGGCGCAGCTCATCTCCGCCCACACCGGCAAGCCGATCGAGCAGATCGAGGCCGACTCCGACCGCGACCGGTGGTTCACCGCCGCCGAGGCGCTCGAGTACGGGTTCATCGACCACGTCTACGAGCGCGCCGCGCAGATCACCACCTCCGACGCGCCGAACCAGTGAGGCCAGCACCCATGATCAACGCCATGAACAACACCCTTCCGGGCGGCCTCGCGCCGCAGGGCCCCGCGATGGACTACTACATTCCCCAGTGGGAGGAGCGGACGAGCTACGGCGTCCGCCGCGTCGACCCCTACACGAAGCTGTTCGAGGATCGCATCATCTTCCTCGGCACGCCCATCAGCGACGACATCGCCAACGCGGTGATGGCGCAGCTGCTGTGCCTGCAGTCGATGGATCCCGAGCGGCCGATCAGCATGTACATCAACTCGCCCGGCGGCTCGTTCACCGCGCTGACGGCGATCTACGACACGATGCAGTACATCAAGCCCGACGTGCAGACCGTCTGCCTGGGTCAGGCGGCGTCCGCCGCGGCCGTCCTGCTGGCGGCCGGCACCAAGGGCAAGCGGTTCGCGCTGCCGAACAGCCGCATCCTGATCCACCAGCCGGCCACCGAGGGCGGGTACGGGCAGAGCTCCGACCTGGAGATCCAAGCGCGCGAGATCCTGCGCATCCGCACTCTGATGGAGGAGATGCTGGCCCACGACACCGGCCAGAGCGTCGAGAAGATCACCAAGGACATCGAGCGCGACAAGTACCTCACGGCCGCGGAGGCCAAGGAGTACGGCATCATCGATGAGATCTTCACGTCGTTGAAGGACGTCAGCTGACGCCCGCGCGTCGCTGAGGAGGGGGAGCGCAACGATGCCACGGATCGGTGAAACCTCGGACCTGTTGAAGTGTTCGTTCTGCGGCAAGAGCCAAAAGCAGGTGCGCAAGCTGATCGCCGGTCCCGGCGTGTACGTGTGCGACGAGTGCATCGAGCTCTGCAACGAGATCATCGAGGAGGAGTTCTCCGAGGCGGCTGACGTCGGCCTGCTGGAGGAACTGCCCAAGCCCCGTGACATCGTCGGGTTCCTCGACAGCTACGTCATCGGCCAGGAGGTCGCAAAGAAGGCCCTGGCCGTGGCGGTCTACAACCACTACAAGCGCGTCCAGGCCCAAGCGGCGACGCCGCGCCGGGCGGCCGAGGACGAGCTGGTCGAGCTGGGGAAGAGCAACATCCTGCTGATCGGCCCCACCGGCTGCGGCAAGACGTACCTCGCGCAGACGCTGGCGCGGATGCTGAACGTGCCGTTCGCCATGGCGGACGCCACCGCGCTCACCGAGGCGGGCTACGTGGGCGAGGATGTGGAGAACATCCTGCTCAAGTTGATCCAGGCGGCGGACTTCGACGTGAAGAAGGCCGAGACGGGCATCATCTACATCGACGAGATCGACAAGGTGGCGCGCAAGTCGGAGAATCCGTCGATCACCCGCGACGTGTCGGGGGAGGGCGTCCAGCAGGCGCTGCTGAAGATCCTGGAGGGGACGACGGCGTCCGTGCCGCCCCAGGGCGGGCGCAAGCACCCGCATCAGGAATTCATCCAGATCGACACGACCAACATCCTCTTCATCGTGGGCGGGGCGTTCGCTGGCCTGGAGGAAATCATCAACGCGCGCGTGGGCAAGCGGTCACTGGGCTTCAACAACGATGTGGTGCTGCGGCGCAAGGAGCAGCCGAACCCGTTCGCGCAGGTACGGCCAGAGGACCTGCACCACTTCGGTCTGATCCCGGAGTTCATCGGCCGCCTGCCGATGATCGCGACGGTGAACACCCTCGACCTGGCGGCGATGGTGCGGATCCTCGTGGAGCCCAAGAACGCGCTGACGAAGCAGTTCCGCAAGCTGTTCGAGCTGGACGGTGTCGATCTGGAGTTCACCGATGGTGCGGTCGCCGCGATCGCCGAGCTGGCGCTGGCCCGCGGCATCGGGGCGCGGGGGCTGCGCTCGATCCTGGAGGAGATCCTGCTCAACGTGATGTTCCACGTGCCGAGCGCCGAGGACGTCGTTCAGGTGCGCATCACCGACGAGGTGGTGCGCAACGGGGAGGAGCCCGAGCTCGTCACCCGCGCCACGCGCAACAGTCGGCGCAGCAAGTCTGCCTGAGAGTCACGGGCGACCGGGCTTCGCGCGGCTGACCAGAGTGCTGTGACCGGAGTGCTGCTGACCGGAGCGCTGGTGGGGTGGCTTGGTGTTGCCCTGGCACCACTGATCCACCCCACCGGCCGAACATTCTGACATTGGACGCGGCGCCGGCCTATCGGGATCGACCTGTGCGCTCGCCGCGTTCGCTCACGACGATGCCGGGGCCGAGAGCTGGGCCGACACGCCGATCCCGTCGCCCGGCGTCCACACGATCGGGGCCTGGATGCGCCCCACGGCGCGCAAATCGTCCTCGGCGGCGCGGAGCCGGTCCAAGGATGCCGCGGGAGCGGTCACCGTCGCGGAGACGAGCGGCGTCTTCATGGACACCTTCGCCTGCGACTTCGCCCCCCGGACGCCGATGAGCGCCGCCGACACGTCGGCCAGCAAGCCGGGGTCGCCGGCGGACGGCAGCTCGTCGGCACGCGGCCAGCTGGCGTGGTGCACCGATCCCGGCTGCCACCACGACCACACCTCCTCGGTCACGAACGGCATGAACGGCGCGAACAGCCGCAGCTGCACGTCCAGCGCCAGCGCCAGCGCCGCCCGCGCGGACGCGGCGGCGTCCGATCCCTGCGCCCCGTACGCGCGCTCCTTCACCAGCTCCAGATAGTCGTCGCAGAACGTCCAGAAGAACTTCTCGGACGCCTCCAGCGCGCTGGTGTAGTCGAACGCCTCGAACGCCCGGGTCGCGTCGGCGACAGCCCGTCCCAGGGCCGCGAGCATGGCGAGATCCACCG
>JAKDIK010000061.1 GCA_030450535.1 Propionibacteriaceae bacterium | reverse complement strand
ATCGGGCCGGGCGGGGGTGGCGTTCATGCCCGTGACGCTACCCCGCCGGTCAGCCCCCGCTCGAAACGTCCGCCAAGGTCCCGGCCGGTGGCGGGTCGATTGTGGCTCCGGCGGGCGCCCTCGCTAAGCTTCCCCAAGTGAGGGGCGCATGCAGATGCGCGCTGGAACTCAAGACACGGAAGAAGGCGAAAGTGGCGACGGCGCCCGGCGAAAGCCCACGAGACGACCTGTCCGAATTCGGGGCCAACGACTGGCTGATCGAGGAGATGGAGGCGCAGTACACAGACGACCCCTCCTCGGTCGACGATGCGTGGCGGTCCTTCTTCGACGCCCGCGCGGACGCCGACGCGCCGGCGCGCGACGTGGCGCCGACGACCCTCCCGGAGGACACCCCGGCCGCCGAGGACACCGCCGCGACCCGCGAGGAGCCGGAGACGGACACCACCGACCCCGACGTGGCCATCGCCACCCAGGCGGCCGAGGATGAGGAAATCACCCCGGCCGAGAGCGAGGCGTCCGATGAGGACTCTCACGCGGCGTCCCGGCCCGAGGCCGCAGCGGGTCCGTCCGGCCCAACCCGGCGCGCCACCTCGCCGACATCCCCGTCCCCGATCGTGCCCCCGTTCGGACAGGGCAACGATTTCGTGCGCCGGCTCTCCGACCAACCGGCACCGCCCCCGTCCGCGCCCGTGCCCACCCCGCGCGCCGAGCCCATCAGCGGTCCGCGCAACCCCGGCTCGGGCGGCAAGCTGTCGGCGAACCGGCCGTCGGCGTCCGGCCCGGTGGGCGAGGACACCGCGCCCACCCAGACCGTGCTGCGGGGCGCGCCCATGCGCACCGCGCGCAACATGGAGGCGTCGCTGGCGGTGCCCACCGCCACGAGCGTCCGCAACATCCCGATGAAGCTCGTGATCGATCAGCGCGACATCATCAACAAGCACCTCGCCCGCACCACCGGCGGCAAGATCTCGTTCACCCACATCCTCGGTTACGCCATGGTCAAGGCCCTGGCGATGGTGCCCGAGATGAACAGCGCCTTCACCGAGGTCGACGGCAAGCCGAACCTGATCACCAACCACCAGGTCAACCTCGGTCTTGCCATCGACCTGCCGAAGCCCGACGGCACCCGCCAGCTGATGGTGCCGAACATCAAGGGCGCCGACCGGCTCAAGTTCCGCGAGTTCTGGCATGCGTATGAGGATCTCGTCCGCCGCGCCCGCAACAACGAGCTGACGGTCGACGACTTCGCCGGCACCACCGCCTCACTGACGAACCCCGGCGGCATCGGCACCAGCCACTCGGTGCCCCGGCTCATGAGCGGGCAGGGGGTCATCCTGGGCGTGGGATCGATCGACTACCCGCCGGAGTTCCAGGCGGCGTCCGACCAGCGCATCCTCGAACTGGGCGTCAGCAAGATCACGACGCTCACCTCCACCTACGACCACCGCGTCATCCAGGGCGCCACCTCGGGTGAGTTCCTCAAGGTCATGCACGAGCTGCTGATCGGGGAGCACGAGTTCTACGACGACGTGTACCTCAGCCTGCGCGTGCCCTACGTGCCGCTGCGCTGGGCCTCCGACGACTCGGCGCACCGGCCGTACGAGCTGGCCAAGGGGGCGCGCGTCGTCCAGTTCATCGCGTCCTACCGGGCCTGGGGCCACCTCATGGCCGACATCGATCCGCTGGAGTATCAGCAGCGCTCGCACCCGGAGCTCGAGCTGGACGCCCACGGTCTGAGCATCTGGGATCTCGACCGCGAGTTCCCCGTCGGGGTTTTCGGCGGGCATTCCAAGGAGACCATGCGGCTGCGCGACGTGCTCTATCAACTGCGCGGCAGCTACTGCGGCCACGTCGGGGTGGAGTTCATGCACATCGCGGAGGCCGAGAAGCGCCGCTGGATCGAGGCGTACTTCGAAGCGCCCTTCGTGCGCTGGGACCGCGAGGAGCACCTCCGCATCCTCGACAAGCTCAACGAGGCGGAGATCTTCGAGACCTTCCTGCAGACGAAATTCGTGGGGCAGAAGCGGTTCAGCCTCGAGGGCGCCGAATCCACCATCGTTCTGCTCGACGAGGTCTGCGACATGGCCGCGAACGCCGGGCTCGACGAGGTCGCGATCGGCATGCCCCACCGCGGACGCCTGAACGTGCTGGCCAACATCGTCGGCAAGAGTTATGGGCAGATCTTCCGCGAGTTCGAGGGCCGCGTCGACATGACGCAGACGATGGGCACCGGCGACGTCAAGTACCACCTCGGGGCCGAGGGGCAGTTCACCTCGCTGGCCGGCAACGCGATCCGCACGTCCGTGGCGGCGAACCCGAGTCACCTCGAGGCCGTCAACCCGGTCGTCGAGGGCATCGCCCGGGCGAAGCTGGACGCCAGCGGTCAGCCCGGCCGCTTCGGCGTCCTGCCGGTCCTGCTGCACGGGGACGCGTCCTTCGCCGGGCAGGGTGTCGTGTACGAGACCCTGCAGATGAGCCAGCTGCGCGGGTACGCCACCGGGGGCACGATCCACATCGTCGTGAACAATCAGGTCGGCTTCACCACCGCCCCCACCGAGTCGCGGACGTCCATCTACTCGACCGACGTGGCCAAGTCGATCGGCATCCCGGTCTTCCACGTCAACGGGGACGATCCCGAAGCCGTCGCCCGCGTCGGACGCCTCGCGTTCGAGTACCGCGAGAAGTTCCACACCGACGTCGTCATCGATCTCGTCGCATACCGGCGACGCGGCCACAACGAGGGCGACGACCCGAGCTTCACGCAGCCGAACATGTACGACCTCATCGAGCAGAAGAGAAGCGTCCGCAAGCTGTACACCGAGGCGCTCATCGGCCGCGGCGACATCTCGACCGAGGACGCAGAGGAGGTCATGGCGAAGTTCCGCGCCCGCCTGGAGAGCGTCTTCACCGAGGCGCGGAAGACCGATGAGGACGACGAGGACTACACCCGGGTCCCGTTCTACCCGGTCAAGCTCGGCGAATCCCAGGGCACGGCCGTCAGTCGCGAGGCCCTGGAGCGGGTCGCGGCGGCTCACGTCACCTTCCCCGAAGGATTCACGGTCCACCCGAAGGTGTTGCCGCAGCTGCAGCGGCGCGCCGAGGCCATCCTGCACGGGCCGATCGACTGGGCCACGGCCGAACTAATCGCGTTCGGCTCGCTGCTCATGGAGGGCCGGACGATCCGGCTCACCGGTCAGGACAGCCGGCGCGGCACCTTCAGCCAGCGGTTCGCGGCGATCATCGACCGGAACACCAACGAGGAGTTCATCCCGCTCAAGCACCTCTCGACCGAGCAGGGTCAGTTCGACGTGTACGACTCGCTGCTCAGCGAGTACGCTGTCATGGGCTTCGAGTACGGCTACTCGGTGGCTTCGCCGCAGGCGCTCGTGCTGTGGGAGGCGCAGTTCGGAGATTTCGCCAACGGCGCCCAGACCATCACCGACGAGTTCATCAGCTCCGGAAACGCCAAATGGACGCAGAAGTCGGGCGTCGTGCTCCTGCTGCCGCACGGCTACGAGGGCCAGGGCCCCGATCACAGCTCTGCGCGCATCGAACGGTGGCTGCAGCTGTGTTCGGAGAACGCGCTCGCGGTCTGCCAGCCGTCCACGCCGGCCTCCTACTTCCATCTGCTGCGCACGCACACCTACGTCAACTGGCACCGCCCGCTGGTCATCCTGACCCCCAAGTCGATGCTGCGGCACAAGCGCGCGGTCTCGCAGCCGGAGGACTTCACCGGCGGCTCCTGGCAACCGGCGATCCCGGACGCCTCGATCACCGACCCCGGCCGGGTTCGCACCGTGCTGCTGTGCTCGGGCAAGATCCGCTGGGAGCTGGATGCCGAGCGCGCGAAGCGGGGGCTGGGCGAGTCCGTCGCCATCATTCCCATCGAGCGCCTGTACCCGCTGGCCACCGACAACCTGGCCGCCGAGCTGGAGCGCTTCCGTCACGTGAACGACATCCGCTGGGTCCAGGACGAGCCGGAGAACCAGGGCGCCTGGCCGTTCCTGCTGATGAACCTGCCCGGCCCGGTCAACGCGGCGATGGGCGATGGCTACGACCTCCGCATGCGGCCGGTGACGCGGCCGTCGTCGTCCTCTCCCGCCGTGGGCATGCTGAAGGTGCACCAGGCCCAGGAGGCCGATCTCATGGACCGCGCGTTCGAGGGCCTCTGAGTGTCTTTCACCGATTACGCGGTACCGAGGAGATGACGATGAGTAGGTCGGCCGTGGGCGTCTCGCCCGGACGAGTGAACCTGATCGGGGAGCACACCGACTACAACGACGGCTTCGTGTTGCCCATCGGCCTGCGCTGGCAGGCGCGCGTGGACGCCGCGACACGCTCCGACGACGCCGTCGTGGTGTCGTCGTCGCAGCTCGGGGAGACGATCCGCGTCGACGACCTCTCCCCCACCCCGGGCCAGTGGTGGGGATACGTGGCCGGCGTCGTGTGGGTGCTTCGGCAGCGCGGGCACGCCGTCGGCGGCGTGGACCTGCGGCTCGACAGCCAGGTGCCGCTCGGCGGCGGGCTGTCCAGTTCGGCAGCGATCGAGGCGGCGACGGTGCTCGCCGTGGACGCCCTGTTCTCCCTCGGCCTGGACGCCGACGAGCTCGCGAGCGTTGCCCAGGCCACGGAGAACGACTTCCTCGCCATCCCCACCGGCCCGATGGATCAGCGCGCCTCCCTGTGGTGCACCGCCGGGCACGCGCTCCTGCTCGACTGCCGGAGCCTGCAGGGCACCCAGGTGCCGTTCGAGCTGCCTGACGACCTCACCCTCGCCCTGGTCGACACCCACAGCCCGCACGTGCTCGCCGACGGCGCCTATGGCGAACGGCGGACGTCCTGCCACGCCGCGGCCGAGCGGTTGGGCGTCCGCGCCCTGCGCGACGTCACGGATCCGGCCGCGCTGGAGGGGCTGGCCGACGCGGTGCTGCTCCGCCGCGCGCGCCACGTGGTGACCGAGAACGCCCGCGTGCTGGACGCCGTGGCGGCCCTTGAGGCCGCCGACTGGGCACGCTTCGGTGCGCTCATGACCGCCTCGCACGCGTCGATGCGCGACGACTACGAGATCACGGTGCCCACCGTGGACCAAGCGGTGGACTCGGCGCTGGCGTCCGGGGCGCTGGGCGCACGCATGACCGGGGGCGGCTTCGGCGGCACGGTGCTCGCCTTGGTGCCCACCGACGCGCTGGAGGATTTCGTCCGTCGCGTCAGCGACGACTACGCCGCCCGGGACTTCGACCCCCCCAGCGTTAGCACGACGGCCGCGGAGGCCGGCGGGCTGGAGCTCAGGGCGCGCCTGCGCGCCTGACGGACGACCACAGCGCACCGAGGACGGCCGCGAGCGCCGCGGCCGCTCCCAGCAGGGCCCAGGGCTGCACCAGGGCCGACTGGCCGAAGGCGAGCAGATGGAGCAGCCCGACGGCCAGGAGCGGCCCCCTGATCCACGGGGCACGCCGCAGCGCGAACACCCCCAGCGCCATCACGAGGGCCCCCCAGACGGCGAGGCCGACGCCGATGTGCCCGCTGAACTCGCCGTGGCCGCTGGCCAGGGCGAGCACCGCCATGCCGGCGAAGAAGAGCCCGAGTCCGAACGTCGCGCCGCCAGCGACGAGCGCACTGCCCCCCGTGATGCGGGAGGTGGGGGCGGCGCCCGCTGCGTCCGGCACGGGGGCGGTGACACGGGCGGATCCGGGGTCGGGCTGGCTCATCGCCCACCACTCTACTCAGGCGCGCTCCGCGTCGCCGGACGGGACAATCAGTCGCCGCGCGGGACAAACACCGGCCGCCCCTTGTAAACGCGGCCCGGAGTTGGCAACCTTGACAGGCGCGCCGCTCCTCATCGCGGGTGCGCACGATCTGTTTTCATCATTTGCACCCAAGGAGTGGTACCACCATGGATTGGCGCCATCGCGCGGCATGCCTGACCGAGGACCCCGAACTGTTCTTCCCCGTGGGGAACACCGGGCCCGCGATCATGCAGATCGCCGAAGCCAAGAAGGTGTGCGCCCGCTGTGAGGTGCGCGCCGATTGTCTCGCCTGGGCGCTCGAGGCCGGCCAGGACCACGGCGTGTGGGGGGGCCTGTCCGAGGACGAGCGGCGCGCCATGAAGCGACGCCACGCCCGCGCCCGCGTGCGGGGCTGACCCGGGTTCAGCCGATCACGAGCGTGATCCTGGCGCGGGTTCCCGCGCCGTCGGTCAGGCTCGTCATCTCGAAGCTCCCGGAGAGATCGGTCAGCAGGGCGGTCACGATCGACAGCCCCAGGCTGTGGGAGTCCGCCAGGACGAAACCCTCCGGCAGCGGCGCGCCGTCGTTCGTGACGTCGACCACCAGGGTGTTGCCGTTGCGATGCGGCTCGACGGCGACGGTGCCGGCGGCGTCCCGGACGCCGTGCTCCAGTGCGTTCTGCAGCACCTCGGTGAGCACCAACGAGAGGTTCGTGGCCACGTCGGCGGGCACCAGACCGAAGGAGCCGCGTCGGTCCATGACGACGGCGCCCCCGGTGTTCGCCACGTCGCGGACCATGGCCATGAGCCGGTCGGCGACGTCGTCGAAGCAGACCGACGAATCGAACCCCTGGGACAGGATCTCGTGCACGACCGCGATGGCGGAGACGCGCTTCTGGGCGTCCGAGAGGGCGCCGATGGCCTCCTCGGAGCTCGTCCGGCGCGTCTGGAGCCGCAGGAGCGCCGCGACGGTCTGCAGGTTGTTCTTCACCCGGTGGTGGATCTCCCGGATGGTGGCGTCCTTCGTGACGAGCTGACGCTCCCGGGTGCGCAGGTCGGTCGTGTCCCGGCAGAGCACCAGCCAGCCGGGGCTGGCGTCCGGGGCGACCAGCGGCTGCGTGCGCAGCCGGATGATGCCCGAGCGCGTCTCGACATCGGCCTCCCGGACGCGTCGGACGCCGAGCAGCGGTCCCGTGACCTCCTCCACCGGCTCGCGCTGGGACGCCAGCAGGGTCGTCAGCACGCTCTGGAAATCCTCGCCGAGCACATCGCCCGCCCAGCCGAGGCGCCGGAACGCGCTCACCGCGTTGGGGCTGGCGAACGTGATCGTGCCGTCCTCGGCGACGCGGACGGCCCCGTCCCCGACCCGCGGGCTGCTCCAGGGCACCGGCTTGTCTCCCGCCACGGGGAACTCCGCACGGTGGACCATGCCCGCCAGGAGGTCGGCCACTTCGAGGTAGGTGTCCTCCAGCGCACCCGGCGCGCGGACGCCCAGGCGGTTGGTGTGCATCTCGACGACACCCAGGCAGCGGCCGCCGCGAAGCACCGGCACCGCGTGCACGTCGACGGGGATGCCGGCCCGGAGCTTGTTGGTGCTGATCGCGGCGATCTCGTGGCTGAGGTAGGCCTCCGTGACGAGGTGCTCGGGATCGTAGGCGATGTCCTCGCCGACCACGTCGTCCTCCAGCGCCGTGGGGCCGGTCGTCGGACGGCACTGGGCGGCGGCCCAGAACACGTTGTCGTCCACGTCCGGCACCCACAGGATGAGGTCGGAGAACGACAGGTCGGCCAGCATGTCCCACTGGTCGGTGAGACCGACCAGCCAGCCAGTGTCGTCGTCCGACAGCGCGCTGTGCTGGGCGACGACGTCCGCGAGGCTGAGCATGATCGTCATGCTACGGCGTTCGCTGCGAGGGGATCGACGGCCGCCGCAGCGATTTCGCGCGTGCACACCAGCGTGTCACAATGGATCCTTGCGCCGTTCGGCGCGATCGACGTGAGGAGGCCCACATGGGCAAGGGTGGCCGCAAGCGCAAGGCCCGCAAGAAGAACGCTGCCAACCACGGCAAGCGTCCCAACTCCTGAGGCGACAGCCCCAGGCTCAACGCTCACGAAGCCCCTTCCCGAGTGTGGGATGGGGCTTCGTGCGTCCCGCGGCCACCAGATCCGGGGGCCACGGGGTCAGCGGGCGGCGGGTGGCTCCCGGAACTCGATGCGCGTGTAGCTCACCTGGGTGATCTGGGTGACGATGCGGGCCCGCAGGGCGGGCGGGGCGATCTGGCCGGAGCACGAGCGGTGCACGAGCCTCTTGAGCGCCTCCACGAGGTCGGCCACCTCGAGGCAGTGCTCGCAGGCGTCGATGTGGTGGCGGAGCTCGTCGGCGCCGGCGTCGTCCAACTCGCCGTCCAGCAACGCCTCGACCCGCCGGGAGACGGCCTTGCAGTCCAGGGGAATGTAGGTCATGGCCGGCTCCCCGTGCCGATGCCCAGCGAGGCGGCGTGGTCGGCGAGCAGCGCGCGGAGCTGCGTCCGGCCGCGATTGAGGCGGCTCATGACGGTGCCGATGGGCGTCCCCATGATCTCGGCGATCTCCTTGTAGGCGAACCCCTCGACGTCGGCCAGGTAAACGGCGAGTCGGAAGTCCTCCGACAGCTCGTTCATGGCGTCGGTGACCACCGAGTCGGGCATGCGGTCCAGGGCGTCCATCTCGGCGCTGCGCAGGCCGGTCGAGGTGTGCTGCTCGGCGCGGGCGAGCTGCCAGTCCTCGATGTCCTCCCCGAAGCCCTGCTGGGGTTGGCGCTGCTTCTTGCGGTAGGTGTTGATGTACGTGTTCGTGAGGATGCGGTAGAGCCACGCCTTGAGGTTGGTGCCCGGCCGGAACTGGTGGAACGAGCTGAACGCCTTCGCGTAGGCCTCCTGCACGACGTCCTCGGCGTCCGCGGGGTTGCGCGTCATGCGCAACGCGGCGCCGTAGAGCTGATCGAGGAACGGCAGCGCGTCGCGCTCGAATCGTGCGGCGCGCTCGGCGTCGGTCTCGGTGGCGACATCGACCACCGGGTCTTGGTCAGTGCTTGGCAAATCCATCAGGTACGAGACTACCGCGGACGCCGTCACCGGCGCGCGCCCGGGCGCGGCGACGGGCGCGGCGGGGGATGCAGTGGTCAGGGTCATCACGACAGCGGAACGCCCGCCGAGCGGCCCGATATTCCCACCCGTGCACCCGGGGGTGTTCCCGCTCGTCAGTGGCGGATGGTAGGAATGGGGCATGAACCTACTGCGTGGTGTCGGCCGCATCCTGCTCGGCGGCTTCTTCATCGCCAACGGCGTCAAGGCCGTTCGCGATCCCGGCCAGTTCGTGGCGGCGGCGCAGCCGCTCGCCGACAAGGTCGTCCCGCTCGCCCAACGCGCGCTTCCCCCGGAAGCCGCGGCGTACGTGCCGCAGGACACGGCGACCCTGGTGCGCATCAACGGCATCGCGTCGGTGCTCGGTGGCCTCGGCATGGCGACGGGCATTTCCTCCAAGGGCGGCGGTGCGCTGGCCGCGGCCTCGATGCTGCCGCACGTCGTGGCGGCCAAGGAGGCCGGCCAGGACGCGGCGACCTCGCGCAGCCTGCTGGTGCGCAACCTGGCGCTGCTGGGGGCGGCCATCGTCGTCTCGCAGGACACGCGGGGCAAGCCGAGCCTGGCCTGGAAGGCGAACGCAACCCGGCTGCAGCTGGCCCGCGACGCCCAGCGCGCGAAGAAGTCCGTGTCGAAGGACGCCTCGCACGCGACCGAGCTCGCCCGCAGGGACATCAAGCGCCTCAAGCGCGAGGCCCAGCTCCAGGCGAAGGCCGCCCGCAGGAGCATCGAGGGCGCGCTGTCGTGAGGCCGTGGGTCGCGCCGACCCCGGCCGGCCCGGTGACGGGGGCCCTCACGGTTCCCGGCTCCAAGTCCGCCACCGCGCGCGGCTACGTGCTGGCCGCGCTCGGTGACGGTCCCTCGGTGCTGACGGGTGTCCTCGACGCCCGCGACACCCGCCTGATGCGGCAGGGTCTGGCTGGCCTGGGCGTGACCTTCGCCTCCGTGCCGGGGGTGCCGGACGCCGTGCGGATCACCCCGCCCGAGGAGTTTCGTGCGAGCCACGTCGAGTGCGGTCAGGCCGGCACGATCATGCGCTTCGTGCCACCGCTCTCCGCCCTCGCGCACGGCGCGACGGCATTCACCGGTGACCCCGAGGCATCCGTGCGCCCCGTCGGTCCGCTGTTGGACGGCCTGGCGCAGGCCGGCGTCCGCATCGAGAATCCGGGGCGGCCGGGGGTCGCGCCCACCGCCGTCCCGTTCTCCGTGGTGGGCAGCGGCGCGGTGCCGGGCGGGGAGGTGCGGATCGACGCGTCGGCGTCCAGCCAGTTCGTCTCCGGGCTGTTGTTGTCGGCCGCACGCTTCACCGAGGGGCTGAGCCTTACCCACGCCGGTGCACGGGTGCCCTCTGCCCCCCACATCGCGCTCACCCTGGCCATGCTGGCCGACCGCGGGGTCGTCGCCTCGGCGTCCGATCACACCTGGCGGGTCGAGCCCGGACCCATCGCAGCCCGCGACGAGGCCATCGAGCCGGACCTCATCAACGCGGCGGTGTTTCTCGCTGCCGCGCTGGTGACCGGCGGGTCGGTCACCGTCGGCTGGCCGCGGCACACGGCGCAGGCGGGCGGGGTGAGCCTGGGGACGCTGACGGCCCTGGGCGGGCACGGCCAGGGCGGGGCCGACC
>JAKDIK010000060.1 GCA_030450535.1 Propionibacteriaceae bacterium | reverse complement strand
CCTGACTCGCCTGGACGCGCTGCGGCAGGGCCTCGGCGGCGCCGCCCGCGACGGCTGCCAGTAGCCCCAGCGCGACGGCGACGAGCACCGGCGTGAGCCAGGGCGTCCCGCGAAAACCGGCGTCCAGCGCGCGTCCGGCAGCGACGGCGGCGCCGCAGAGCAGCAGCGTCCGCAGCCAGCCGAGCGCGACGCCGACCCAGACGGTCGGCGGCGAATCGGTCAGCGCCTCGACGATCCAGGCATCCCTCACCCCCTCACCCTAACGGCGGGGGCCGGGGTCAGGCCGCCACGAACCGCAGGGCGTTCGCGACGAAGCGGCGACGGGACGCCGACTCGTACGACCGCGCGTCGTGACCCAGCCCGTCGTAGACCACCCGGCCGTGGAGCCAGGCGCTCGTCTGGTAGGACTCCCCCAGTTCGTGCCGCAGCACCGGCGTGGACTCACGTCCCAGCGTCAGCCTCGAATATCGCTCGTCGTAGCACGTCACGCACGGGACGCCCGCCAGCGCCGGCAGCCCCGCCGGTGCCTCGATCCCGGCCAGCAGCGGATGATCGGCCATGCCCGGCGCCGCCTCGAACGTCGCGATCGACCGCTCCGGGTGCATCGACTCCCCCCGCACCCAGCGCCCGCCGAGCAGGTCGGGCCAGCCGGGCCAGTCCGGGAACGTGTTGGACGCCGTGTGGACGCCGACCAGCCCTCCACCGGCCGCCGCGAACCGCCCCAGGGACGCGTGCGCCGCGGCCCACGCGTCGTCCGGCTCCGGCGGCGCCGCGGGATCGCCGCCGCCGGAATTCACCACGACCACGTCGACGTCCGACAGGTCGAGCAGCGCGTCCGGCTCACTGGGTCGCACCTCGGCGTCCCAGCCGAGCCCCCGGGCGATGGACGCCAGCGCCGCCGAGGTCTCCTCGAACGGATGCCACGGGTCGGCGTAACGCCCCGATCCGCTGACGACCACGACCCGCGTCACGGTGTGTACGCCCTCGGGGCCGCTTCGGCCCACCTGGGTGTTCTGCATGGGAGGTCTCCTTTGCTGGATGGCTTCGCTGATGGATGGCTTCGCTGATGGATGGCTGCCCCGCCTCTAGACTGAACCCATGAGCAGCGCTTGGGAAGCCGGACCGGACAGCGTGGACGCCTGGTGGGCGGCCCTCTCCCCCGAGACCCGGCTGCAGGTCATCGAGAGCGTCCGCCTGGACGAGGATCCCGCCGACTACGCCGTCGCGCGGCCCACCGCCGAGCAGGCCGACTTCGTGCGCCGCCAGCCCGAGTACCTGGAGCGGTTCGCCGGTGCGGACGCGATCGCGCGCGCCGACGACGCCGGCTTCGGCCTCGACCCGGTACCGAACGCGCACGCCGACACGGTCCCGCTCGCCGAGAGCGACGCGCCCGAACCCGTTGAGTTCCGCCGGGACGTCTGACCCGGCACCGGCCGGAGGAGCCCGGACCTCAGATTTCCTTGCCGAGCGGGCCCTCGTCGCCGTGACCGGACTTCTCGTCGATGTGACCCTCGTCGTCCCCACCGCTGCCGGGCTCGGCCGGTCGGCCCGGCCGGGCGGGCTCGGAGCCCACGAGCGGATCGTCGCGCTCGGCGTCAGCCAGCACGCCGTCGGGCTCGTCCTCGGCGCCGAGGCCCCCCACCCCCAGGTCGGTGTCGGTGGCGGGGCCGTCCGTGGTGGTCTGGTCATCCCATCCGGGCATGATCGTCTTCCCCTCCGTTGGTCGTCCCCCCAGCATGGCCAACCCACGCCCGCGTGACAAGGGCCGACGCGCGTCGCAGTGCCTTGACACAGTGAACTCCTCGGCCCCCGTGGGGCCGTCACACGCCCTAGGCTGGGCGGACACGCAACGGCTGCGAAAGGAACGCCCATGAGCCCCGACACGGTCGCCAGCGAGGGCAGCGCCCTCGGTCCCGTCGAGCTGGTCCTCGTTCGCCACGGCGAAAGCCTCGGGAACGTCGCCGATCGCGCCGCGATCGCCGCGAAGGCTCACCGCCTGGACCTGTCCGCGAGTGACGAGCGGATCGAGCTCTCCGACGAGGGTCAGGCCCAGGCCGACGCGCTCGGCGAGCACGTCGCGTCCCTGCCGGACGACCAGCGCCCCACCGTCGTGGTCAGCTCGCCGTACCGGCGCGCCCGGTCCACGGCCGAGCGCGTGCTCGCCCAGCACCCGGTGGACGTCCTGCTCGACGAGCGCCTCCGGGAGCGCGAGCTGGGGATCTTCGACGGCATCACCTGGTACGGCATCAAGGCCGACCACCCCGGCGAATCCGACCGGCGCGACCGCGTCGGCAAGTTCTACTACCGGCCGCCCGGCGGGGAGAGCTGGGCCGATGTGGTCCTCCGCATCCGCAGCCTGCTCGTCGAGCTGCAGGCCCGCTACGCCGGCGAGCGCGTGTGGCTCTTCAGCCACGAGGCGGTCATCCTCGCGTTCCGTTACGTGCTCGAGGGGTTGGACGCCGCCCGGGTCGTCGCGCTCCAGAAGGAGGAACCCCTCGCGAACTGCTCCCTGACCCGCTACGTCCTGACCGACGGCGCCCTCACCCTCGCCGCGCGCGACGACACCTCCGCGGTGGAGGCCGGTGGCGCCGAGGTCACCCACGAGCCGGGGGCCGCCCGCGACCCCGACGCCGACACCACCAGCGACACCGGCGACACCCGCGAGTCCCGATGACGTCGGCCGCGGCGAGCTCCGCCACCGTCGTCACCCCCGCCGTCCTGCGCGAGTGGCCGCTCCCCTTCG
The DNA here is from genome assembly GCA_030450535.1 of Propionibacteriaceae bacterium. Classification (GTDB taxonomy): domain Bacteria; phylum Actinomycetota; class Actinomycetes; order Propionibacteriales; family Propionibacteriaceae; genus Propioniciclava. Next base: position 7,750 of record JAKDIK010000060.1, on the reverse strand, counting down.
GCACCCAGAGCAAGGAGAGCCGGGGTCGCGCGCTCGTGGTGGGCGGCAGCGTGCCCAACCCCGGTGGCGCGCTGCTGGCCGCCCGCGCCGCGATGCGGGCCGGGGCCGGCAAGATCCAGCTCGTCGTCCCCGAGCCGGTCGCGATCCCGCTCGCCGTCGCCATGCCCGAGTCGCTCACCCGCGGTGCCCCCTGTTCCCCCGAGGGCGATCTGCTGCCCGAGGCCGCCCCCGTCATCAAGGACTGCGCCACGAAGGCCGATGCCACGCTGATCGGCCCCGGCATGCTGGACGCCGACCACGCCCGCGACTGCGTCACCGCCGCCGCACCCCACCTGCACGGCACCGTGATCGTGGACGCCCTCGCGCTCGCCTGGCTCACCGAGGATCCCACCCGCGGCCGATCCTTCGACCAGTGCATCTGCTCGCCCAACCTCACCGAACTCGCCCTCACCCTCGGCGAGGATGCCGACGCCGTCGCCGCGGACCCGGCCGCGGCCGTCCTGCGGCTCGCCGAGATCACCGGCGCCGTGGTGACCTCGGGCGCCGCGAGCACCTGGACCGCCGCCCCCGATGGCCGGCTGTGGCGCACCGACGAGGGCAATCCCGGCCTCGGCGTCAGCGGCTCGGGCGACGTCAAGGCCGGCATCATGCTCGGCCTCAGCGCCCGGGGTGCCGACCCCATCCAGGCCGCACTGTGGGCGTCCACCCTGCACGGCACCATCGGCGGGCGGCTTGCGTCCCGCTACGGCGCCACCGGCTTCCTGGCCGGAGAGCTGCCCGGCGAGATTCCCCAGGCGCTGCTCGAATTGCAGGGCTGAGCCGCCGCCCTCTCGACGCGGGGGGCCGCACCCCGCCCCCACGGGACCGGGTCAACGTCCTAGTCTTGCGCCCATGGACGGCTTTCCGAAGGTGCTCGGCATCATCCAGGCGGGGGGCAAGGGGAGCCGCATGGACGTCCTCACCCGCGAGCGCGCCAAGCCGGCGCTGGCGTTCGCCGGATCGTACCGTCTCATCGACTTCGCCCTGTCGAGCTTCGCCAACAGCGGCATCGCGGAGGTGTGGGTCTCGGTCGCCTACCTGGCCTCCAGCCTCGACCCCTACATCAACCACGGCCGGCCCTGGGATCTCGACCGGAGCCGAGGCGGATACCGCCGGGTCGTGCCCGAGCAGGGGCGGGCGACCAGCGAATCCGGCTTCGCAGCCGGCAACGCCGACAACCTCGTGCAGATCTCCGAGCAGATCCGGCACCTCGGTGCGGACGCCGTCGTCGTCATGAGCGCCGACCACGTGTTCCGTCTCGACCTGCGGCCGGTCGTGCACCAACACCTGGCGCGCGGAGCCGAGTGCACCATCGTGACCAGCGAGGTGACGAAATCCCAGGCGTCCCAGAAGGCGGTGGTCCAGACGGGTCCGGATGCCCGGGTCACCGGCTTCGACTACAAGCCTGAGAGCCCTTTGGGCACCACGGTCGCCACCGAGATCTTCGTCTACGAGCCCACCGTGCTGCTCGACGAGCTCAACCGGCTGCGCAGCGAGCTGGCGCCCGCGGCGTCCGACAACGGCGAAGAGAGCTCGGGGCTGGGCGACTTCGGCGAGTCCCTGCTGCCGGCGCTCGTCGCGCGGGGCAGGACGTTCGCCACCGACATCGGGCACTACTGGCGCGATCTCGGCACGCCCGAGGAATACCACCGCGCGCACCGCGACGTGCTCGCGGGTCGCGTCGACGTGTTCGCCGACCGCGCCTATCCCATCCTCTCGCACACCACCGCCCTGCCGCCGGCCCTGGTGCGCACCCAGGGCGTGGTCCACGACAGCCTGCTCTCCCCCGGCGTCGTGGTGCGCGGCACGGTGGTGCGCTCGGTGCTGGGGCCGGGCGTGATCGTGGAGTCGGACGCCCACGTCGAGGACAGCATCCTCGGCGCGGACGTCGAGGTGGGCTCGGGCGCCGTGGTTCGGACCAGCATCGTCGACGAGAGAGCGGTGATCGGACGCGGCGCGCAGGTGGGTGCCGCACCGGCGTCCACCCGCCCGCGCGACGCCGACATCACCCTGGTCGGACGCGACAGCCACATCTCCCGCGGGGCGGTCGTGGACGCGGGCGCCCGCCTCGAGCCCGGGACGACCGTCTGAGGCGCCGCGGCTCGGGGGCCGGCGTCAGCCGACCGTCACGACGACACGTTGCCACCGCGTGAGCTGCGGCGCGCCGGCGTCGCTCACCTCGAGCAGCAGGTGGATCGTCTGCCCTGGTTCGGCGTCGGCGGGCACGCTGAGCGCGCACCGCAGACCCGAGGCGCCCCAGCTGGACTCCAGCCCCACCTCGCCGGGGTAGGTGCCGGCCTCGCGGTAGACCCACCAGCGGGCCGAGAGGGCGTCCCCGTCGGGATCGGACGCCGCCGCGACGACCTCCACGCGTTCGCCGGCGGCGGCGGTGCGATCCAGGTCGCCGTCGACGGTGACGACGGGGTGGTGGTTGGCCTCGGCGTACTGCGGCGTGACCGTCCAGCGCAGGCGGGCGGCGAAGTCGGCCTGGATGTAGCGCCACCAACGGGCAGTGGCGTAGTCCGGCCGGGGAGCGCCGTCCGGGCCGCGGTCCAGGGCGGACGCGGGCACGGGGGTCTCATCGGCCCCGGGAATCCCGGGCATGCGCAGGTGGTTGGTCCACAGGTGGGGGTCGTCGTCGCTGCGCGTCTGCCGGCCGCCCCAGCCGCCCCAGGTGGGGTGGAGGTGCGCGCGGAGGCCGTTGTCGACGAGCAGGGCGAACGCGGAGGAGTCGCCCTCGGAGATGAAACCCCCGGCGGGCAGCGGATCGATCCAGACCCGGTAGCCCTGCGCGCGCAGCTCGTCGGCAGAATGGCCCTGGAGCCCGAAGTAGTCCTCGGTGTCGCCCGGTGCCATGAATTTCCCGTCGCCCCACACGCGGTAGGCGGCACCCATCGGGCCCATGGCTGAGATGTGGTCGCGCGTCCACTCCTCAGAGACGAGGGCCAGATCGTCGGGCAGCAGGACGCGGCGGGTCATGTACCCCCAGGTCGTCGTGGCCACGTCGCGGAACTCCACCTCGGGCCAGTGGGGACGGATGTAGTCGTCGAAGGTCGCGTCCTGCTTCCAGAAGGCGGTGATGAAGAGCTTGTCGGAGACCTTGCGCGCGATGGCGTCCCAGGCGTCCGTGCCGGAGAACTCGGTCTCGATGGAGCGCAGGGCGCTCGCCAGCGTCGCGGGGCCGCCCCACACCTGCACGTACAGCCGGCGGGGATCGTCGTCGAGCAGCGCCGCCCTGATGAGATCCGAACCGGGGGTGTCGGTGGCGTACTCCCCGGTGACCTTGACGTTGCCCTCGGCGATCACGGCGCGCAGCGCGTCCGGCGTGGGGTAGCCGTCAGCGTGAACGGTGAGCGTGTGATGCACCGCGGCGTAGGCGTCCACGGCCTCGTCGATGTGGAGGCGGTCGCCGGGGGCCGGCCACCGGTGGGGTGGTACGCCGGCGTCCGGGTCTCCCGCACAGTGGAACTGGCTGGACGCGTACACCAGGCCGGCGATGTCGACCTCGTTGGCGTAGAGGAGGAACCGCAGCATCGAGTTCAGGTCGTCGAGCTCGGGGTCGGTGGTGACGATGGTGCGCGGCTTGTCCACGGCGCGTTCCTCTCCTCAGCGCTGAAGGTGTGCTGCGAGCCTAACGCCCTCTGCTCAGGACAGACTCGTGATCGCGAGCACCAGCCCGGACGCCGCCGCGAGGGCGAGGATGGCCGCGCGGGTGCGGCCGTCGTCGAGCCATCGCACCAGTCGACCGGAGGCCCACGCGCCGAGCAGGAGCGCGGGCAGCAGGGTCGCGGCGGTGACCAGGCTGGTCAGGTGCAGCTGACCGACCACCGCCAGTGTTGCCAGCGAGATCAGCGAACCGAGCAGGAAGTAGGCCGACAGGGTGGCGCGCACGACGCGACCCTCCTGGCGGGCGTACACCATGGCGAGCGGCGGCCCACCGATGCCCGACATGGTGGCGGTCGTGCCCGATACGAAGCCGGCCCCGATCAGGCTCGCCGGCGCCAGCGGGACGGCCCAGCGGGTGACCTGGAGCCCCGCCATGGCCACGACGGCCACCCCGACGAAGAAGCCGAGGGTCCGCCCGGCCACGGCGACCACGAGCCAGGCACCGGCCAGGGCGCCGGGCAGGCGTCCGAGCATCGCCCAGGCGAGGCCACGGACGTCGATCCAGCGCCCATGGGTGGCCAGCGTCGTGAGAGTCATCGTGCCGCCGAGCATGATGAGCGCGCCGGGCATGGCGTCGGGAACGGCCCACATGAGGAAGGGCGCGGCCAGCAAACCGACCCCGAAGCCCACCGAGCCCTGCACGACCGCGCCGATGAACACGGCGAGCGCCGCGACGGCCAGCGCCAGGGTCGGCTCGGGCACAAGACATCGACTCCGATCGTCGGGACGGGGCATCCCCCAGCCTACGGCCGAACCCCGCAGAGAGGATCAGTCGCCCTGGGGTGCGCGGAATCCCTCGAGGATGCCGATGAACTCGTCGGCCCACCCAAGGTTGCGTTCCAACTTCTCGCGCCGCCGGTGCGCCTCGGCGATCATGTCGTCGAGTTCGGCCTGCAGGTCCGCGTCCGGCTCGGGCAGCGCCTTGAGCTTCTCGGTGAGGAGCCGCACCTGGAGCATCTCGTCCAGGGAGAACCCCAGCGGCTTCATCCGCCGGATCACCAGCAGCTGATCGAGATCCTCGGGTGCGTAGAGGCGGAATCCGCCCTGGCTGCGGGCCGAGGGCGACAGCAGCCCCACCTCGTCGTAGTGGCGCAGCGTGCGAAACGACATACCGGTCAGCTCGGCGACCTCGCCGATCTGCATCGCCTTCTCCATATCCGCCTCACGCTCGTGACCGTGCACCACCCCCACGCGGGAGCCCAGCATCGAAGGGAACATCCTGCCACAGACCCGTGAGGTTCAGGACCGCAACAACCCTTCCCCAACGGGAGAGTCTGCGGTACTCTCACATCACGTGAGGGTTGCGGGGAGGTCCCCCGGCCGCGTCCCGCACGACGCCTTCATCACCGTGCTCACAGGGGGAATGATGCACAAGAGCCAACCGAGCCTCAGCCGCGCCGCAACACGACGAGCCCAGGGGCGTGCCCAAGGGCGTGTTCAGCGGCGCGCTCAGGGAAGGACGCTCGCCGTGGCGTTTTGTCCGAAGCGCAACTCGCTCAACTCGCTCCGGCTCATCCTCGCCACCGTGGTCGCGATCGCACACGTGGGCGCGATCGCCTACGGAAACCAGCCCCGTATCGGGGTCACCGACGTGGGCGCGCTGGCCGTGGACGCGTTCTTCGTGCTCAGCGGCTTCCTCATCACCAGCAGCTTCCTGCGCCTGGGATCCGTGGGCCGCTACCTCTGGCACCGGGCCCTGCGGATCCTGCCCGCCTTCTGGTGCGTGCTCCTCCTCATCTCCTTCGGCGTGGCCCCGCTCCTCGCGCTCCTGGAGGGACGGCCGCCCAGCTCGGTCTTCACCGGTGACAACCCGTCCTGGCTGTTCGCCCTGAACAACATCTTCTTGATGATGCGCCAGTTCGACGTCGCCGGGCTCCCCACGGGAACCGACAATCCCCAGGTGGTCAACGGCGCCCTCTGGACGCTGTACTTCGAGTTCGTCTGCTACGTGCTCGTGGTGGTCCTGGGCGTCATGAGGATCCTGGCCCGCAGAGGTCTGGTGGTCGCCCTGACCGCCCTGAGCGGTCTCGCCCTGGGGCTGCAGGAGTTGGGCTGGGCCCCGGACATCGCCGACCTCTACCTGAGGTTCGTCTTCATGTTCCTGCTCGGCGTCCTGGGCCACCTCTACGCCGATCGGCTGGTCATCCGCGGCAACTACGCGCTGCTCGCGGCGTCCGTCACGCTGGTGAGCCTGCTGCTGTTCACCGACTACCGTCCCGCCGGCGGAGCCGCCTTCGCGTATCTGTGCCTGTGGGCGGCCGTCTCCACGCCGTGGCTCGCGCCCGGGCCCACCACCGACCTGTCATACGGCATGTACATCTACCACTGGCCGATCATCACGCTGCTCACCACCGCAGGGGTGGCCGCAGCATTGCCGATGTGGGCCTTCGGCACGCTGGCGCTTCTGCTCTCGGCCGGCGTCGCCTTCTGCTCGTGGCGCCTGGTCGAACGCCCGGCGCTCGGGTGGAAGGACGCGGCGCTGCCGGGTCTCAGCCGAAGGCGACGCCCTGGGCGAGTTGCACCGCTGCCGAATAGTTGATCGTGTTCGTCGCCCGTCGCATGTAGGCGCGCCAGGCGTCCGACCCGGACTCGCGGCCACCGCCGGTCTCCTTCTCACCACCGAACGCGCCGCCGATCTCGGCACCGGACGTCCCCGCGTTCACGTTCGCGATCCCGGTGTCCGCGCCGGAGGGCCCCAGGTAGCGCTCTGCCTCCCGCACGTCATTGCTGAACAGCCCGGACGACAACCCCTGCGGGACGCAGTTGTGCAGCGCAAGCGCCTCGTCGAAGTCCTGGTAGGTCACGACGTACAGGATGGGCGCGAACGTCTCCGTCAGCATCGGTCCGGTCTGCGCCGGCAGCCGGACCAGCGCGGGCCGCACCCAGAACCCGTCGGCGCCGACGTCGATCCGCTCCCCGCCGATGACCTCGCCGCCGACACCGCGGGCCTGTTCCAGAGCGGCCTGCATGGCCTCGTACGCGGCCTCGTTCACCAGCGGACCGAGCAGCACGCCGTCCTCGAACGGATCACCGGCGGGCAGCGACGCGAACCCCCTCGTCACCTTCGCGACCACCTCGTCGGCCACCGATGCGTGCACCAGCAGCCGCCGCGTCGACGTGCACCGCTGGCCCGCCGTCCCGGCCGCACCGAACACGATGGAGCTGACCGCCTGCTCCAGGTCGGCCGACGGCGTCACGATCACGGCGTTGTTGCCGCCGAGCTCCAGCAGCGATCGTCCGAACCGGGCCGCCACGCGCGGGCCGACCTCGCGGCCCATCCGGGTCGAACCCGTCGCCGACACCAGCGCCACGCGGGCGTCGTCCACGAGCGCCTCGCCCACCTCGCGCGCGCCCAGCACCACCGCGTGCAGCCCGGCGGGCGCCTCCCGCTCCCGCATCGCCCGCTGCAGCAGGGCGTCGCAGCCGAGCGCACACAGCGGCGTCAGCTCCGACGGCTTCCACACCACCGGGTCGCCGCAGACCAGCGCGACCGCGGTGTTCCACGACCAGACCGCCACCGGGAAGTTGAACGCGCTGATCACGCCCACCACCCCGAGCGGCTGCCACGTCTCCTGCAGGCGGTGCCCGGCGCGCTCGGACGGCATCGTGCGCCCGTAGAGCTGCCGGCTGAGCCCGACGGCGAAGTCGCAGATGTCGATCATCTCCTGCACCTCGCCGAGCGCCTCGGAGTGGATCTTGCCCGCTTCGATGCTCACCAGCGCCGCGAGATCCTCCTGGTGCTCGACCAGCAGTTCGCCCAGACGCTTCACCAGAGCGCCACGGACCGGCGCGGGCGTCTCGCGCCACACTCCGAACGCCTCGGACGCCGCCGTCACGGCGGCGGCCACGGCGTCGGCATCATCGGCGCGGACGCCGCACAGTTCGCCCCCCGTGATCGGGCTGCGCGCAGCCAGTGTCGGACGCGGCGGCTGGCCATCCGCGAGCCCCTCGATGCGTTCGCGGTCGACGCCAAGACGCCGCAGCGCCCCCAGGGCGAGGTCCGCAAGGCCGGCGGTCGTCTTCATGGTTGCTCCGGGTTCATGGT
>JAKDIK010000059.1 GCA_030450535.1 Propionibacteriaceae bacterium | reverse complement strand
TGCCCCCCCGGCCACGGCGACATCTACACGGCCCTCGTCGGCACCGGACTGCTGGACGACCTCCTCGAGCATGGCTTCCGCTACGTGAGCATCGCCAACGGCGACAACCTTGGCGCCGGCCCGAACCCGACGCTGGCGGGGTGGTTCGCGTCCTGCGGCGCCCCCTACGCCGCCGAGGTGTGCACCCGCACCGCCAACGACCGCAAGGGCGGTCACCTGGCGATCCGCAGGGCCGACCGCCAGCTCATTCTGCGCGACACCGCGCAGACGCGACCCGAGGAGATGGACTTCTTCACCGACGAGCACCGTCACCCGTATTTCCACGCCAACAACCTCTGGGTCGACCTCGCCGCGCTGCGCGCCCTCATGGCCGAGCGCAACAACGTGCTGGGCCTGCCGCTGATCCGCAACGAGAAGACCGTCGATCCCGCCGACAAGGCCTCGACGCCGGTGATTCAGCTCGAGACCGCCATGGGGGCGGCCGTCGAGGTCTTCGGGGGTGCTCAGGCGATCGCGGTGCCCCGCGACCGCTTCCTGCCGGTCAAGACCACCAACGAGCTGCTGCTCGTGCGTTCGGACGCCTTCGTCCTCGACGACGATGCCCGCCTGATCGCCGCCACCGACCACCTGCCGACCGTCTCCCTCGACAAGCGCCATTACACGCTGTTGCCCGAGTTCGATGCCCGCGTCCGCGTGGTGCCGTCTCTCGTGCAGGCGTCCTCGCTGACCGTCGAGGGCGACTGGACGTTCGATGCCGAGGTCACCGTCGTCGGCGATGCCACCCTGACCGACACCGGCGCCCCTGCGAGCGTGCCGACCGGCGTCCTCGGCGGGTGAGCACTCCGACGCAGCCCTGGCATCGCGCCATCGCCTACGCCCTGGTGGGCGAAGAGCTCGAGCTGGGGGAGCAGGCTCAACCCGACCTCCCGGCGCTGGTCGCCGACCTGACCGGTCTCGGCTGGTCTGCCGATCGCATCGCGTCCCTGGCGCGGGCCCGGCAGGCCAGCGGAGGCTGGCCCTTCGTCATTCCGGACGACCTGCGCCGCGGCCTGGGCGCCGCCCAACTGCACGCCGCCCTCGGCAGCGCCCGCGCGGAGCTCGGTCTGACCACCCTCACCGTCCTGCCCCCCTCGCGACGCAAGCGGCTGGATCCCGACGAGCGCCGCCTGCTCGGTGACGTGCCGCCGCACTGGTGATGCGACGAACCCCGCCGCCCTGAGGGCGACGGGGTTCTGTGCGGATCGAGCCGGGTGTCAGATCTGACGGCCAGCCTTGAGCAGGTCACGGATCTCGGCGAGCAGCTCGTCGGTCGTCGGGGCCGGGGCCTCGGCGTCCTTGTCAGCCTTCAGGCGGGCGTCCGCCGCAGTCTTGACAGCCTGGTAGGGCTTGATGACCAGGAAGTAGATGACGGCCGCGACGATCACGAAGGAGATCACCGCGTTGAGGAAGACGCCGAGCGGCAGGCCGGCGGGGGCCCAGGCGCTGAAGTCCGGCACGCCGCCGAACATGCCGACGAAGCTCATGAGGATGTTCGTGAACGTGGAGACCACGGTGGCGAAGGACGTGCCGATGATGACGGCAGTGGCAAGCTCGATGAGGTTGCCCTGCATCAGGAAGTCCTTGAAACCCTTCATAACTGTTTCAAACCTCTCAAAGTTCTAAGGGCAGTGCCCGGGTGGGGCGTGGGGCTGCCACGAAAGACAGTAGCGAGACGCTGCAACGGTTGCGAGTTCAACCGTCTTCGTTGCGCAACAAGCCATCGCTCCCTTCCGCCGGCGTGCCGAGGCAAATGCGCCCCGACAAGCCACTCCGCCGCAACGAGGCGGCGCAACCCTTACCGCAAGGCGATGGCAACACCGCCGGATTGCAGCGCCACCGCGAGCCGCGTCGCGACCTCGGGCGTCACCTCCACCAGCGCTGAACTCGACGAGGTGCTCCCGAACCCGGACGCCTCGGCCGTCGGCACGGACACCACCCGGATCCCGGCGGCGATCACCTCGCCGTCGCCGCCGGCAGCCATCACATCGAGCCGCACGCCCGTGCGTACGAGCGGCGCCAACGCCGAGTCCGTCAGGGGCAGCGCCACCACGACGTGCCCCTCGCGTGCGAGCTGCTGGCCGATCGCCAGCGACGTCTCCGTGATGGGGGTAAGGGCCGACGCTGGACCACTCAGCGTCTGGCCGACGACGGCGGCCGCATCGGTGACCGCATCGGCCGGCACAGCGTCCGGCGGGAGTCCCAGTGTGGTCAGGTCGGCCTCGGCCAGAACGGTCCCGCCGGGGGCGTCCCGGGCGAGCGCGACCACGATGATGAGCAGGGGCGTCCGAGGGGTGAGGGCAGACAGGGCCGCGAACACGGCGAGGGCCGCGGCGAGGGCGGCAAGCGAGCGGCGGCGAAGGTGCACGAAGCGGCGCAGCGGCCAGGGCAGTAAGGGGCGTCTCACGACAAGACATTAGGCCGCATCCGTCAGGCCTTGTCAGCGCACTATCGGGCCCGCCGTGTCAGGAGGCGGGCGCGGTGTCCTTCTTCGGTGACTTGTCCTGCTTCTTCTCGGGTGCAGGCTTGGCGTCCGGGCTCGGGGTCTCGCTCTTGGCGGCTTCGGAGGCGCCCTTGGTTCGGTTGTCCGTGGCGTAGAAACCCGAGCCCTTGAACACGACGCCCACCGCGCTGAACACCTTGCGCAGGGTGCCGTCGCACGCCGGGCGCAGCTCAGCGTGCAGCGCGACGGCACCTGCCCGATACGCTGGGGGCGGAGAGGATCGTATGGCCATGTGGGATCGTGCCGCGCCTGACGTGGTGGTCGACCTTGCCGCGGCGCTCGCGGGGCTGTCGTGGCCGGTCTCGTCCGACGCGGGGGCCAAGATTCTTGGCACCCTCGGATGGAGGCCGCTGCGCCCGGGCATGCCCGCGTTCGCGACGGGGCTCGGCATCACCCCTGACGTGGCAACCGTGGCTCAGGTCGACGGGGAGATCACCACCATCTCCGTGAACCTCATCGACTACATCGACGAGGAGGGCCCGGCGCGGGAGGCCTTCGCGTCCGAGGCATTCGGCGCCTACGTGGTGGCGATGAAGGACCGGTTCGGTGACTCTCGCATCCCGCCGTTCCCGCGCGACCACGACGCGTCGTACTGGGACATGGCGGGAGGCTCCCGGGTGACGGTCCTGGGCACCGACATGATGGCGACCCTCATGGTGGAGAGCCCGGCGCTCGCGGAGGCGAAGCGGGCTCACGCCGCTCGGCCCTGAACACGATCAGAGTCAGCCCCGGCGCAGGTGCCCGAAGCGGCGAGCGCACTATCGGGCCCGCCGGGTCAGGAGGCGGGCGCGGTGTGCTTCTTTGGCGACGTGTCCTGCTTCTTGGTCTCGGGCGCAGGCTTGGCGTCCGGGCTCGGGGTCTCGCTCTTGGCGGCTTCGGAGGCGCCCTTGGTTCGGTTGTCCGTGGCGTAGAAACCCGAGCCCTTGAACACGACGCCCACCGCGCTGAACACCTTGCGCAGGGTGCCGTCGCACGCCGGGCACACGGTGAGCGCGTCGTCGGTGAAGCGCTGGACGGCCTCGAGCTCGGCACCACAATCGGCGCACCGGTACTGGTAGGTGGGCATGGACTCTTCTCTCACGAACGGAACAACCGCCGATGATAACGGCATTCGGGAGGGTCTTGTTCCTCGGTGACCAGCCCGTCCGCGGTGAGCAGCCCGTCCTCGGTGACCAGCGCGTCCACGCGGACGTCGAACTCCTCGACGGGCAGGCCCGTGACGATCTCGCGTGCGTTGAGCACGGACGCGACCAGGGCGTCCGGGTCGCGGGCCACCAGGGCCCGGTCGTACCAGCCGCCGCCGGTGCCCAGCCGGACGCCCTGGCGCGTGGCCAGCAGCGCCGAGGTGATCACGAGCGACACCGCGGCCAGCCCCTCGGCCTCGCCGCCGGCCGGCTCGGGGATTCCCCGCCAACCCGGCACCAGCGTCCCCGGACCGGCGTACCAGGCCCAGGCGGGCGTCCGGCGTCCGCGCAGCAGGGGCAGCAGCACTCGGACCCCGCCCGCGTGCAGCGCCTCGATGAGGGCGCCGGTATCCGGCTCCGGTGCGAGCGAGACGTAGCAGGCCACGGCGTCATGTCCCTTGGCCAGGGCGAGCAGGTGGGGCAGCCGCGCGGCGTCGCGAGCGTGACGCTCGGCGTCCGGCTCGCCCGACCGTTCGGCCCGGACGCCGGCGCGCAGCGCGGCCTTCGCTGCGGCGGGAGACACGCCACCGATCGACGCGCCATTTCGAGGGGCTCGCGCGGACGCTGCGCCGTCGGTCCCAGTCACGCCCCTATCGTAGTTTCATGGCCCTTTTCGGACGGAAGAAGACCTCGGAGACTGACGCGGACGCCGCGCCGGCTACCGAGACCGCAGCACCTGTTCCCCAGATCGCGCGCCGCTCGCTGGAGGAGCAGCGCGCGTTCCTGCTCGAGCAGGTCGGCGCGATCCGTCCGTTCGGCATGCAGATCTTCGACGTCCCCGGGCTGACGCTGTGTGAGGACATCACCTCCGACCTCGATCTGCCGCTGGTCACGACGGCGCGGGTGGGGGGCTGGGCCGTCCGCGGTTCGGACCTCGTCGGCGCCACGGAGGCCGCGCCGAAGGAGCTGTTCGTGGTCGACACCATCGCGGCCGGCGAGGCGCCCGGTGCGCCGCTGGTCGCCGGGGCGGCGATTCAGATCGAGGAGGGTGCGATGATCCCCGACGGGGTCGACGCGGTCGTCCCCGCCGCCGCGGGCGTCCTGGGCGAGGATGGCTACGTCCGCATCCACACCGAGACGCGCCTGTACGACAACCTGCGCCGCGCCGGCTCCGAGCTGGCCGACGGGACGCCCCTCCTCGCCGCCGGCGACGTGCTCACCCCCCGCTCCGTCGCGGTGCTGGCCGAGGTGGGCCTCGACAAGGTGCTCGTGCGCCCGCGTCCGCGCATCGTGGTCTTCACCGTGGGCGACGGACTCGTGGCGCCGGGCCAGGCGCTCACCCGGCCGCAGCAGCGCTACGACGCGGCCACCGCGCTCATCACGGCGGCCGCGCGGGCCGACGGCGCCACCGTGTATCCGCTCGGCATCATCGGCAGCGAGGCCCGGGAGATCCGCCAGACCATCGCCGATCAGCAGATTCGCGCCGATCTCATCGTGGTGGTCGGCGGCGGCGAGCTGATCCGCGAGGTGGCCGACGGCATGGGCGAGCTCGACGAGGCCATCGTCTCGCTCAACCGCGAATCCCGCTTCGGCTTCGCCGCCCTGGGCAGCGACCGGACGCCGATGGTGATCCTGCCCGCCGGCGTGGTCAGCGCCTACGTGGGCTACCACGCCTTCGTGCGCCCCGTCGTCAACAAGCTCAACGAGACCGACCCGCTCGCCTCCGGGCGCGTCGAGGGTTGTGTTGCCGAACGGCTCGAGGTGCCCGGCGGGATCACCCAGTACATTCCGGCCGTGCGGTCCTCCGACGGCACCGTGCGTCCGGTGGCCTCCGCCGGCGCCGACTCCGAGCTCGCGTGGGATCTCGCGCGCGCCAACGTCCTCATGGTCATTCCCGAGGACTGGGCGGGGGCGGACGCCGGCTCGCAGGTCGAGTGCATCGTCCTGGATGACGACGGCGTGCAGGGATTCGACACCCGGCCGTGAACCTGTTCGGGTCGCGGCGCTGGCCGGTCACCCTGCGCCACGGCCCGGTCGTGCTGCGGCCGCTGCGCCGCCGCGACGAGGTCGGCTACCACGAGTTGCGCGCCCTCAACAGCGCCTGGACGCGGGAGTGGGATTCGACGCGTCCGCCCGGTACGGACGGCCCGGGCCTCACCTACGCCGCGATGGTGCGCGCGTTTTCTGAGGACGCCCGCGCCGGCCGCGCCCTGCCGTGGGCGATCGACTGGGCGCCGCGCGGGGAACGCCCCCGGCTGGCCGGGCAGATGTCGATCACGGGCATCGTCGGCGGTTCGGCGCGCTGGGGCATGGCTGGCTACTGGGTCGATGAGCGGCTCGCCGGTCGCGGCATCGCGCCCACCGCGCTGGCGCTGGCCGCCGATCACATGTTCGGTGCGCTCCGGCTGCATCGCCTGGAGGTGGCGATCCGGCCGGAGAACACCAAGTCGATCCGGGTCGTCGAGAAGCTCGGCCTGCGCCTGGAGGGCCTGCGTCCGGCGTTCATGCACGTCGACGGTGCCTGGCGCGACCACCTGGTCTACGTGCTGCACGCCGAGGAGGTCGGCCCCGAGGGCGTCCTGGGTCGGCTGGCCGTGCCACCTGCGTCCTGATCCTCGCGGGCGCGGCGCGTCCTGACGGGGCGTCTGCGAGCGCCCCCTTACCCTCGACGCATGGGTGTGGAAGGTCTGGTTTTCGGGTTCGTGGCGGCCTTCTGGTTGATCTATCTCATCCCCCTGTTCCTGAACCGGCGCGACAACGGCCTCATGGAGGAGGTCGAGCCCGGCGACCCCTTCACCGGCACCGTCACGATCGTCCGCAAGGGCACCCCCCTCGATTCCGCCGAGGGCTGTTCGGCCGTCGTCTCGACCCCGCTCAACCGGCGGGCGGCCCTGCGTGAGCTGGGCGCCATCGACCGCGGCGCGGCGCAGCGGCGGCGGCGGGTGCTGACGTTCTTGGTGCTCGCCCTGGTGACCGTGGTCGCGTTCGCCGTCGTCGGCCTCACGTCGTGGTGGTGGGTGCTGGCGCCGACCGGTCTCGTCGTCGCGTTCCTGGGGGTCGCGCGCTTCTCGGTGACGGCGATGCGGCGCGACCTGGCCGCCCGCGCCCGCGTCATCCGCGGCGAGGACGCCGATGAGGCGACCGTCTCGCTCGTGCTGGCCGAGCCGGACGCCGCCGCGGAGGCAGAGGAGAGGTCGCTCGAACTGTCGATGCCGATCGAGTCGACCGGATCGCTGTGGGATCCGGTCCCGATCACCGCGCCCACCTACGTCAGTCGGCCGTTGGCACCCCGCACCGTCCGCACCATCGACCTCACCATGCCCGCACCGACCGCGGCGGCACTGCCGGTCACGGCCGACCTGCCGACCGACCCGGTGGACGAGGTTGGGGCCCCCGAGGACGCGCCGGAGCGTCGTCGAGCCGTCGGCGAATAGTCACCAGCCGGCACCGAAACAGACCATCGGCGGGGCGTCCCTCCCGAACGCCACGATGCTGTCGGCGAGGGCGTCCGCGGGCGCCGATCCCGCCGCGAGCCGCCGGTGCAGGGTGGGCATCAGGCGCGCGGCGGCGTCGTCCGACAGGGCGGCCGGCGAGGCCAGTACCGTCCGGACGCCTGCATGGAGCAGTGCGGTGGCCAACCCGAGTGGATCGTCGCCCCGGCTCGTCGCGCCCAGGTCGCACGCCGACAGCACCACCGTGTCCGGCAGGGTCGCGAGACGCTCGAGCTCGTAGCCGAACGCAGGGCCGTCCGCCAGGTCGATCCGGCTGAACAGTGGGTTGGCGGCGTGGTGGTGGCCGTGTGCGGCGACGTGGGTGAGATCGACCCCCATGGATGCCAGGCCGACCCGCTCAACCACAGCGTCCGTCCCGGTCAGAAGCACCGGAGCGGTCCAATGCGCGGCGCAGGCCACAACCTCGTCGGTGGCGCGGCGCAGCCCGGGACCCGCCACCAGGAGGGCACGCCTCAGCGGGCGGGCCGTCGGCGCGTGCGCCCAGGCGGTCGCGCTGCGGGGCACGGTGACGGAGCGGTCGGCAAGGCTCGGGAGCAACGGCCAGGGCACCTGCCCCAACGGGCCAGCGGGGGCCAGCACGATCCGCCGGGTGGCGATGGTCTCGATGAGGGGCCGCAGTACGGCCGTGTCCAGTTCGGCCAACCGGTGCGTGAGCCCCTCGCGGACCCGGTCGACGAGAGCCGGGGGCAGGTCTGCGGCGGCCACGTCGAGGTCCGCCGCGAGGCCGGCGAGGGCGTCCTCGACGCGCTTGACCGGGCCGAGCCGCCGCAGGGTGACGCGACCCGTGGCGTCCACCAGGAGGGCGTGGAGTTCGGCGTTGCTGACCAGCAGGGATACCAGTGTCGCGTCCGCCCGGGTGAGTGCGGTGGCCAGCTCGTCCCGCGTGCAGACCGACTGCGTTGCGCCGGAGCCGCCGGTCTGCCAGGCCCGCTCCCGGATGCGACGGCGCAGTTCCCTTTGGCGGAGGGGATCGCCACCCAACAGGTGCAGGGTGCGGAGCTCGGCCAGCTCTTCCGCCTGCGACGGATCCTCGGGTGGGCGGACGCCGACCACCCGGGAGGACGCGGCCCGCGTCCGCTCGGACCACTCCAGGACCAGGTCCGCATCGCGGCGCGCCAACGCCACGCCCAGCCCGATCTGCCCCAACCTCGACAGCGCTCCCGACAGGGAGGTCTGCAACTCCAGGCTTCCGAGCGTCGACTGCAGGGCCAGGGCTCCGTCCAGGGTGCTGCGGACAGTGCGGAGGGCGTCCGCCCGGCGACCGAGAGCGATCTGCCTGTCGGCGGCCACGGCGGCCGCCCACGGGTCGTAGCTGCGCCGGGTGGACGGGGGCAGCCGGACGGCGCGCGCCTGCGCCAGCCGCCCGCGGGACAACAGCCAGGAGCACCACGCGGTGGCGAGGCGATCGGCCTCCTCGGCCAGTCCGTGCCGCCGCAGCTCGGGCAGGAGCGCCTCGACGTCAGGCGGGCTGCGGTGGCCGGCGGCGCACGCGCAGAGGGCGGCGGCGGCGTCCGCCCGCAGGCGGGAGAGGTCGGCACCCATGGCCCGGAACCGGCGGGCGGCGTCGCGGGCAACGCGCCACCCCTCGGCCGGATCCTCCACGACCAGCAGACGGCTCAGGACCAGCTCGGCGGAAGCGCCCGCGCGCCGGGCATGTCCGGCGCGAAACTGGTCGATGGCCCGGCGGAGGTCGGCCACCGCCTCATCGCGCAGGCCTGCGGCGGCGAGGACCTCGGCCCTGTCGGTGAGCCAGACAGCGTGCAGCGCCGGTACCTCGCGCGAGAAGTAGTCGGCCACCGAATCCATGGCGCTGAGCGCGCGGGCGTAGTCGCCGAGCAGAAACGAGGTGTAGCCGACGTTGTGGCGGGCCTTGGCGAGTACCGAGGCGTTGCCCGCCCGCTCGGCGTGTGTGGCGGCGCGCTGGAAGTCGAGCAGCGCGCGGCGGGCGTCCGCATCCTCCAACCGCAGGTTGCCGCGGTTCAGCAGGTTGCGACCCAACGCGTCGTCGTCGGACGCCAGCGCGCGGATCGCAGCCGTGAACTCGGCGAGGGCGTCGGCGCGTCGTCCGAGCCGCAGCAGGACGACCGCCCGCTGCCCGTGGGCGGTGCCGCGGGTGTGGTCGTCGACATCGGCCAACGCGAGGGCGTCGCGGCACAGGGTGTCGGCCGGCTCGAGGTGTCCCAGCTCGGCTTCGGCGTACGCGAGGGTGGTCAGCAGGAGGGCCCGCTGGACCGGGGACGGGTCGCGGGCGAGCCCACGCCTGGCCCCCGCGCTCGCCCGGGGGTGCTGCCCCGAATTCGTCGCCGCGCGGGCCCGCGCGTGGCATTCCGCGGCGCCCACCATGCCCCCTACTGTGGCATTGCCCCCGCTGGGGACACCAGCCCTACGGTGTGGTCACGCCGGCCACCCGGTTCACCACCTCACGTCCGCGTTCGACCGGGTCGGACGGCAGTCTGCGCCCGTCGAGCAGCTCAGCGGCGATCCTGCCGGCGAGCAGGGGCGCAGCGAACGAGGTGCCGCTCCACAGGCCGAAGCCGGCGGTGAAGTCGTCCGGATCGATGGAGGCGCGGGGCCGTCCGAAAGCCTCCGTCGCCGCCTCGGCCTGGAGGCCACCTTGGAAGTGCGTCGGCATGGTGCTCAGCACGGCCGCCCCGGGCGCGTGCGCCCTGACCCACGGTCCCACGTTGCTGAACAGCGCGTCGCAGGTGCCGTTCGGGTTGAGTGCGCCCACGCTGACCAGCGGCGCCCAGGGCCCGTCCCACGTGATCGGGCACCCGTCGCCCTCCCAGGGGCCGAACGCGGCCGGAAAACGCGGCCGGGCCGTCGCATCGTTGCCAGCCGCGCACACGACGACGACACCCAGCGCGAGCAGCCGCGACAGGGCGGCCCACAGCGGGGAGTCGAAGAGTGGGTCGTCGGGCAACTCGTGGTAGTAGCCGATCGACAGGCTCAGGACGTCGATGATGAGCCCGCCGGGGACTCCCTCCTGTCCCCGGCGGACAAGTTCGGCAAGGTCCTCGAGGGCGTCGATGAGATCGGCCTCGACCAGGGCGCCCTCGGCAGGAAGGATGCGCCAGCTGTAGATGTCGGCGTCCGGAGCCGCTTGGTGGACGAGCCCGGCGCTGAACGTGCCGTGCCCGGCGTAGGCGTCCAGTCCGCCGTCGAGCGGGCCGACGGCGTCCGGTCGGAACTCCGGGCCATGGTCCACGTCGAGCCCGATGGGACGGCCGTCGAGGGTCAGGTTCGAGGTGACGACGCGGTCGAGCCACGGATGGTGGCCGCAGCCGGAGTCGAGCAGCGCCACCACCGGACGCCGACGCGTCAGCCGGGTGCGGCGCCGCGGTGGCTGGCCCACG
>JAKDIK010000283.1 GCA_030450535.1 Propionibacteriaceae bacterium | reverse complement strand
ATGCTGCTCGCGCAGTTCGGCGTCTTCATGGCCCAGATCACGGTCATGGCGTTCACCTTGTCGGTCCGACTCGACCAGCTCGCCCCCGGGCACGAGGAGTACCTCGGCTACCTGCTCGGCATCGGGTCGCTCGCCGCGATGGTCGCCAGCCCGGTCGTCGGCACGCTCAGCGACCGCACCCGCTCCCGGTTCGGACGCCGGCGCCCCTGGATCCTCCTCCCCGCCGCGCTCGGCCTGGGCGCCCTCCTGCTCGTGGCGCTCGCGCCCACCGTGCCGGTCCTGGGCCTCGGCTGGATCGCCTGCCACCTCACCTGGGGCGTCGCGGGCGCCGCGATCGGGAACACCCTCGCCGACACCCTGCCCCCGCGGCAGCGCGGCAAGGTGGCCGGGTTGGCGGGCATGGTGACGATGGCCGCGCCGATCACCGGCATTCTGCTCGCCGGCGCCCTCACCCACGACACCCTGCTGCTTCTCCTCGTTCCGGGCGCGATCGGGCTGGCCTGCGTGCTGCCCTTCGTCCTGTTCGGCGGCGAACCCGACAGCCGACACCTCCCGGCCGGCGACCGCCTCACGGTATCCGCACTGCTGCGGACCTACACGTGGGACGTCCGCGCCTACCCGGCGTTCTCGTGGAACTGGCTCGGCCGGTTCGTCTTCACGATCGGCATGTCGTACGCCACCTCCTTCACCGCCTTCTTCTTCGCCGCCCGCCTCGGCGTCCCGGTCGACCAGATCGGCGCGCTCGTCGCCATGACCGGCCTGGCCGGCGGCGCGGCGTCCATGCTCGTCGGCCTCGGCGGCGGCTTCCTGTCCGACAGGGTGGGCTCGCGCAAACCGTTCGTCGTGGGGGGTGCGGTCGTGTTCGCCCTCGGCGCCGTTCTGCTCGCGTTCGCCCACGACATCGCCGGGCTGACGGTGGGCGTCCTCGTGATGAACGGCGGGCTGGGCGCGTTCATGGCCGTGGGCGGCGCCCTCGTGCTCGACGTCCTGCCCGAACGCGCGACGCAGGCCGGCCGGTTCAACGCGATCAACGGCCTGGCTAACGCCCTGCCGCAGGCGCTCGCCCCGCTGACGGCGCCGGCCCTGCTCACCATCGGAGCGGTCGGCGCCGACAAGAACTACCAACTGCTCTACCTCGTCGCCGCCGCGATCGCGGCCATCGGGGGCCTCATCATCGTCCGCGTCCGGGCGGACGCGGACGCCTGAGAATCCCGACGACCACGAAGGAGAACGCCCGATGACCCGCACGCCCTTCAACGACGGCTGGCGCTACGAGCACACCGGCGCCGGCGACTGGATCGACGTCACGCTCCCCCACGACGCGATGATCCACGAAACACGGACGCCGAACACGCCCAACGGCTCCCACACCGGCTGGTTCCCCGGCGGCCACTACACCTACGCCCGCACGTGGACGCCGCCCGCCGACCTGGTGGGGAGCATGGCGTCCTTGGTGTTCGAGGGCGTCTACCACCGCTCGACCGTCTCGATCGACGGCGAGCAGGTCGGCGGCTGCCTCACCGGGTACACCGAGTTCGAGGTGCCGTTCGCGGACGTCCTCGAGGAACGCCCCTACGCGATCACCGTTGCCGTCGACAACGCCGACGGGCCCAACTCCCGCTGGTACTCCGGCTCGGGGATCTACCGCCCCGTCTGGCTCCGGACGCACGGCCCGGTGGCCTTCACCCGCGACGGCGTCCGGGTGGCGCTGGGCGTCGAGGGCGGCGTCCGCGTCGACGTGGAGCTGGTCAACCCCGACCACACCGAGACCACGGTGGACGTGACGCTTGGCGCGGCGTCGGGGACAGTCCGCACCGACAGCACGCGGGTGTCGATGACCCTCGACGTGCCCGACCTGCGCCGCTGGTCCGTCCAGGATCCGCACCTGTACGACCTGGTCGCCACGGTGAGCACCGACGGGAAGGCGTCCGACACCTGGGCGCAACAGGTGGGGCTGCGGACGGTGCGCACCATCCCCGGCAAGGGCCTCTACGTCAACGACACCCAAGTGCTGCTGCGCGGTGCGTGCATCCACCACGACAACGGCGTGATCGGGGCGACCACGCTGGCGGCGGCCGAGCGGCGCCGCGTCCGGATCCTGAAGGAACAGGGCTACAACGCGATCCGCATGTCGCACCATCCGGCGTCCCGGGCGCTGCTGGAGGCCTGCGACGAACTCGGCGTGTTCGTGATGGACGAACTCACCGACACGTGGTTCCGGTCCAAGACCGAACACGACCTGACGAGCCACTTCGACCAGACGTGGCGCATCGACGTCGACGCCATGGTCGCCAAGGACCGCAACCACGCCAGCGTCATCATGTACTCCACCGGCAACGAGATCGGCGAGTCCGGCACACCCGAGGGCATCCGGTCCGCGCACGCCATCGCCGACCGGATCCGCGGCCTCGACGGCACCCGTCTGGTCACCGCCGGCGTCAACGCGATGCTCAACTCCATGGCCACCAAGGGCAGGAGCGTCTTCAACCCGGAGCAGAACGCCAAGCGGGAGAAGGTCGCCAAGTCCGAGGGCAACGCCATCACCAGCACCGGCTACAACCTGCTCGTGTCGAAAATCGGGCGGTTCATGGCCGCGGCGACCAAGCGCAGGAGCGTGGGACGCGCGGTCGCCGGCATCGCGGACAGCCTGGACGTCCTCGGCTACAACTACGCGGCCCCCCGCTACGCGATCGACGCGAAGGAGCACCCGGGCCGCATCCTCGTCGGCGCGGAAACGATGACCTTCGACATCGCCGAGAACTGGGCGCTCGTCGAGAAGCTGCCCAACCTCATCGGCGACTTTGTCTGGGTCGGCTGGGACTACCTCGGCGAGGTCAGCCTGGGCGCTTGGAACTACGAGGGCCAGACGGGGTTCTCCAAGCCCCACCCGTTCGTGCTGGCCGGCTCGGGCGCCCTCGATATCACCGGCCATCCGACCGCCCCGATGCTGCTGGCCCGCGCGGTGTGGGGAGTCGCCGACGGCCCCGAGATCGCCGTCCGGCCGGTCTCCCCCACCGGACGCCTCATCAAGGCGCCCTGGCGCGGCTCGAACGGCATCCCCGGCTGGGCGTGGGCGGGCTGCGAGGGCCGCAGGGCGACCGTCGAGGTGTTCTCGGACGCGCCCTCCGTCGAACTGCTACTCGACGGCGTCTCGCTCGGCACGAGGAAGGCGGGCCGCAAGCACGGCTACACGGCCACCTTCACCGTGCCGTGGGCGCCCGGCGAGCTCGTCGCCGTGGCCCGCGACGCGTCCGGCCGCGAGGTCGGCCGGACCACCGCACGCTCGGCCGCCGGGCCCCTCGGGCTGCGCCTGAGCGCCGACCGCACCGAGCTGGACGCCGACGGCCAGGACGCCGCGACCGTCGTCATCGAACTCGTGGACGCCGCGGGGACCGTCGAACTCGCCCACGACGTCGACGTGACGGTCACGGTGGACGGGCCCGCCGTCCTCCAAGGGCTGGGCAGTGCGAACTTCGCGGCCCCCGACCCGTTCGACGACGACCGCACCCGCACCTGGTTCGGCCGGGCGCTGGCCGTCGTGCGGACCACGGACGAGCCGGGCGACGTCACGGTCACCGTCCACGCCGACGGCTACCCGGACGCGAGCCTGACCCTGGCCATCCGATGAGCCGCCCGGTATTCCGCACCCTCGCCGTCGACGAGGCCGGATGAGCGCGGACCGCCCTCCCGGCGTCCCGGGAGGCCAGAATGGGTCCATGCCGGCACCCACGCTCCGCTGGAT
>JAKDIK010000058.1 GCA_030450535.1 Propionibacteriaceae bacterium | reverse complement strand
GCGATAGCGATGGTGCAGCTCCCGCTCGGCTTCCGACCACGGCTCGTCGCGCGAATCGATGAGCAGCCGACGCCGCTCTGCGTCGCCCCGGCGCGCGGGCAACGACCAGAAGACGTGATTGAGCTCGTCGAGACGCACTGCACGGCGGCGCAACGCCTCATCGATGGCGCTCCCACCCAGGGTGGGGATCAGATCCAGCACCGTGAGCGCGGGGTGGGCCACGCGGATTCCACTCCTTTCGATGACCAGTTCTGGCGGAATCATCCGGCGCTGCCACCGCATCCCTGAACCATCGATTCGGTAGGAGCTGCTGGCCAGATCCAGGTGCGGGGCAGGGACTTCCGGCCACCACGTCAGAGCCGCGGCGCTGCACCCGGTGATCACCGCC
Source organism: Propionibacteriaceae bacterium (assembly GCA_030450535.1). Classification (GTDB taxonomy): domain Bacteria; phylum Actinomycetota; class Actinomycetes; order Propionibacteriales; family Propionibacteriaceae; genus Propioniciclava. Next base: position 10,184 of record JAKDIK010000058.1, on the reverse strand, counting down.
GCGGGCTCAGCGTGGAACGCGGCCCGCGCCCGCAGCATCAGCCCGATCTCGCCGGCCGATGCGTAGATGCCGGGCAGCACCCGCTGCAGGCATCCCTTGCGGGTCGCGCGATAGATGGCGCTCGAGAGAGCCGGGTTCTCCCGGCGAATGATCAGTCCGTCCCCTGCTGCGAGGGCCAATGTCAGAGCTTCACCACACTCCAAGACATTAGGCCGCGCCCGTCACCCCAAGCGAGCGACGATTCGGCTGCAGTGAGTGAGCACTCACATCGGCGCTGAGCGTGGCCGAAAGCGCAGAACCCAACCGAGTGCAGCCGAATCGTCGCCGGGGGTTGCTTCCCCGGGCAGGACGCCAGGGCAACAGCCGTCGACCTTGGGCACGGGCCGGCGTTCGACTCTAGGATGGTAAGCGCAATCCGATCCCGAACTCTGGAGGAAACCATGGAACTCCGCAACGACGCACAGTGGTCCCTGGTCGTGCCCACGTCGATGGGCGTCCGCATCACGCCCGAGAACCGCGCCGGCGTCCACAGCGCCGACCGCTTCTTCCTGCAGGCCACCAGTGCGGAGACCAACGTGGCCAGCGTCGTCTCCTACCTCGGCGAGCCCGCCAAGGTGCTCACCGCCTTCGTCGAGGGGTCGCCGATCGCCGCCCTCATCAAGGCCGACCTGCGCAAGCGCGGGATGGCCTACGAGGGTCCCGAGGTTCCCCAGGGCGACGCCTGGGGCTACCGCCACCAGTTCAACATTGCTGACTCCGGCTTCGGAGGTCGCGCCCCGCGCGTCTGGAACGACCGCGCCGGCGAGGTCGGCCGCGAGCTGAGCGTGGACGGCTTCGACCTCGAGCGGCTGTTCGGCACCGAGGGCGTCAAAATCCTGCACCTGTCGGGACTCATCGCCGCGCTCAGCCCGTCGACGTCGCAGTTCTGCGTTGAACTGGCAAAGGCCGCCAAGGCCCACGGCACGCTCGTCGCGATGGACCTCAACTATCGCGCCACTTTCTGGAAGGGACGCGAGGACGAGCTCTCCGCCGCATTCGACGAGATCGCGCGCAACTGCGACATCCTCTACGGCAACGAGGAGGACTTCCAACTCTGCCTCGGCATCGAGGGACCCCAGGCCGGCGGCCAGTCGATCGATGAGGAGATCGAGGAGTTCAAGCAGATGATCGGGCGCATCAAGGAGAAGTACCCGAACGCCCACTGGATCGGGACGTCCCTGCGCGAGGTCGTCAGCGCCAACCGTCACAAGTGGGGCATCCTGCTGTGGAACGACGGCGAGTTCTACCTGGCGCCGCTGCGCGACATCGACGTGCTCGACCGCATCGGCGGCGGCGACGGCTCGGTGGGGGGTGTCCTCTACGGCATCCTGCAGGGCTGGGACGTCGAGCGATGCGCCCAGTTCGGCTGGGCCACCGGTGCGCTCGCCGCGACCTCGCTGTACGACTACGGTCAGCCGGCCGACGAGAAGCAGGTCTGGGACCTGTGGAAGGGCAACGCGCGCGTCCAGCGCTGAGTGGGTCGTTCGGGGCGTCCGGTCAGTCGTCCAAGAACTGGTGCCGCGCGGCCCGCCGCTTCAGCGCGGGCACGCGGAGCCAGCTCACGATCACGCCGGCGATGAGCAGGATGAATCCGGCTCCGACCGCGCCGAGAAGCGGGGCCACGCCACGGTCCGCGAGCCCGATCACGGATCCCAGTACGCCCAGCGTGAGCGCCAGCCAGACGAGGGCGAGCAGGCCGGCCCACGCTGCGCCGAGCGGATCGCGACGGGCGAACTGGCGAAGGTAGCGCTCACCGCCGTGGGGGAGCGACGCCCGGATCGGCCGCAGCCGTTTACGGACGATCGACCACCCCCAGGTCGTCAGTCCAGCGAACACCACGACCAGCAGCACCAGGGCCGCGACCCGTGGCACGCTGTCGCTCGTCAGTGCGTTCGACACGATGCCGAGGGCCCACAGTGAGCCGAACGTGAGCCAGTGGAGGCGCTGCAGCATGATCCCCAGGTTCAGGTCGAGCACCGTCAGCGGCATCTGCGCCTGGGGAGAGCGCGCGAGCACGTCGGCCATGCCGCGCGTGCCGCCGGCCAGGTCGCCGCGCGTCAGCCGCAGGGACGCCAGGTTGTGCAGGGCGGCGGTGTGCTGCGGCTCGGCCGCCAACGCCGCCTCGTACGCTTGGCGGGCTGCCTCCGGGTTCGACTCGTGCAGCACGTAGCCGAAGGCGAAGTGGGCGTCCGCCTCCCCGTTGGAGAGCTCCAGCCCGAGCTGCGCTGCCTCCACCGCCTCGCGGCCGCGGCGCAGATCGGAGAGCACCATGGCGCGCTGCTGGTGGGGTTCGGCCCAATCCGGTTCGAGCTCGATGGTCTTCTCCAACGACCGGATTGCCTCGCGTCGGCGTCCGGCCTCGCGCAGCCTGGCACCCAGCGAGAAGTGCGTCAGCGCGTCCTGCGGCTCGGCCGCCACCGCCAGCCGCGCGGAGGCGATTGCCTCGGCCCGGCGGCCGGCGGCCGCGTGGGCGGCGGCCATGAGGACGTGAATGTCGCCTGCGCCGTCAGGGTGCTCGGCCAGGAGGTTGGCCAGGACCTCGAGAGCCTGGGCGTCGCGGCGGAGTCCGATCAGCTCCTGCGCGCGGCCGAGCCCCCGCGCGAGCTCCTCGTTCACAGCAGGTGCCGCTTCTTCATGTACGCGCGCAGGTCGTTGTACTCGCCGGTGCGGTCGGCGTACTCCACAACGTTGCGGGCGACGTCGAACCACGCCCCGGACGACGGCCGCACCGTCTTGATGCTCGCCTCGATGTCGCGCATCGTGATCGAACGAGCACGTCCGCTGCGCACGCTGGCCATCATGGCCGCCTCGGCGGCGGACTCGCAGATGTGGGCCAGGTCGGCGCCGGTGAAGCCGTCGGTGGCGCGGGCGAGCCGCCGCAGATCAATGTCCTCCACCGGCCTCTTGGCGAGGTGGTGGCGCAGGATCGCCGTGCGGGCCGGCTCGTCCGGCGGCAGGACGAGAATGGTCCGGTCGAGGCGGCCCGGACGCCGCAGCGCCGGGTCGACGTCCCACGGCGCGTTCGTCGCGGCCATGACGTAGACGCCCTCGTTGTCGGAGCCGATGCCGTCCATCTCCTGCAGCAGGGTGTTCACCACTCCGCGCGTCGCGGTGTTGCGGGTGAGGCTGCGCTTGGCGCCGATCGCGTCCAGCTCGTCGAGGAAGATGACGCACGGCGTCCGGGTGCGGGCCGCTTCGAACAGCCCGTGCAGGTTCGCCTCGGAGTTGCCGACGTACATGTCGAGAACGTCGGTGAGGGTGACGTTGAGGAAGCGGGCGCCCATCTCGCCGGCCACCGCCCGGGCGATATAGGTCTTGCCGCATCCCGGTGGGCCGTACAACAGCAGGCCACCGCGCAGGCTCTTGCCGTACAGCGCGCGCATCTCGGGGTTGCGCAGCGGAGCGAGGAAGGAGACCTCCAGACGCTCCTTGACGTCCACGAGACCGCCGACATCGGCGAGCGTCATGGTCGGTTCCTCGACATCCCAGGTGTCCTGCGCGGCGCTCTCGCCGTCCTCCTCGACCCGGAGGACCTCGTCATCCTCGCCGGAGTCGTCGTCCTCATCCGCATCGATGAAGCGCGGATCAGGCGCGGGGGCGAACTGCTCGGCCGCCTTCGTCCAATCGAACCCACCCTCGGGGACCGCGTCCGCCGCCGGGGCTGGGCCCCCGAGAGCCTGCGCCATGAGTGAGCGCGCGCGCTCGTTGGCGGGATCGGCCTGGAGGGCGATGGCGCAATGGGCGATGGCCTCGCCCGCGCGATCCTCGGCGACGAGCAGTTCGGCCACATGGAGCCGCAGGGGGATGTCGTCCGGTGCGGCCGACACGGCGCGGAGCAGGGAGTCGATCAAAGAGTTCGTCACGTCGGGCATCCTAGGCGTCGCCGCCGACATGTGGCCTGCCGTTCACGCGGTCAGGCCGTGGCCTCAGAAGCCCCGGTGGGTCGCGGTCAGCTTCGCCAGGGTGGCCGGTTCGCCGATCAGCTCCACGTCGGCGTCCGCCATCCGGCCGAACGCGAACAACAGCAGCTCCGACGGCTTGCCCGCCACGGTCACCGTGCTTCCGCCCGGCTTGACGCGCAGGGTCTCGGGAACATCGGTGCGCTCGAACACGATGCCGCACGAGGCGTCCCGCATGAGCGGCTTGGCCATCGTGGCCAGCGACTTGGCGACGTACTCCTCGAAGTCGGCGCCCATGTCGCGCGGGGACAGCCCGGCCGGCCGTCGGACGTCCTCGGTGTGGACGAAGAACTCGCCGGTGTTGGCCAACTCGTCGACCCCGGGGAGCGCGAACGGCGACACGAGACCCGGCCCGCGGCGGATGCGGTCGACCAGCTCGGCATACATCCAGCGCTTCCTGATCGCCTCGCTGCGCGACTCGGTCAGCCCGGCCAAGGGCTTGATGAAGGCACCGGAAACGGCCAAGGGGTCGTTCTCGCGGATCCACACGTGGACGGCCAGGTCGTGGGCGTCCCAACCCTCGCACAGCGTCGGGGCCTCCGGCCCCACCTCGAGCAGCGCGTCACACAGCGCCCGGCGTTCATCCTTGGCGAATCCCATGCGAGCAGCCTAGCCAAGGGCCCAGCCCCCTGCCGTGGAACTGCCGCCCCGAACTGCTGCGTGCAACTGCTCCGTGGAACAATGGCGACCGTGCCCACCGACCTCGATCCAGCCGTCGCCGCCCGCCTGAAGCGCACGACCGACGGCCTCGTCGCCGCCGTCGTGCAGGACGCGACCAGCGGGGCCGTCCTCATGCAGGCGTGGGTGAACGACGAGGCCCTCGCCCTGACGCTCGCCACCCGGCAGGCCACCTACTGGTCGCGCTCGCGGCAGGAGCTGTGGGTCAAGGGCGCCATCAGCGGCCACACCCAGCACGTGCGCAGCGTGCGCCTCGACTGCGACGGCGACGCCCTCTTGCTGGTCGTCGACCAGACCGGCGGCGCCTGCCACACCGGCGCCGCGACGTGCTTCGACGCCGACCTGCTCCTGGAGGACGCATGACCGAGCTTTCCGAGCTCACCGAGCTGACCATCACCCCGGACGCCGCCGGCTTCGCCGAGGCGGCCGCCCAGCACGGCCGCCGCGTCATCAGCGTGTGGACCAAGCTGCTGGCCGACGACGTCACCCCCGTCGGCCTGTACCACCACCTGTGCGGCGAGCGCACGAACACGTTCCTGTTCGAGTCCGCCGAGGCAGGCGTCTGGGCGCGCTACTCGATCATCGGCGTCCATGCCGCCGCGGTCCTGTCGGAGCGCGACGGCCAGGCCCACTGGGAGGGCCGCGAACTCGCCAACCTGCCCACCGGCGGCGACCCCCTCGCCGTGCTCGCCGAGACCCTCGAACGCCTCCACACCCCCCGCGACGAGGCGCTGCCGCCCATCGCGTCCGGCATGGTCGGCTACCTCGGCTACGACGTCGTCCGCCGCCTCGAACGCCTGCCCGATTCCAACCCCGACGACCTCGGCATCCCCGAACTCGTCATGATGTTGGCCTCCGACGTCGCGGTCCTCGACCACCACACCGGCGAGGTCTGGCTCATCGCCAACGCCGTCAACTACGACGACACCCCCGACCGCGTCGAGCAGGCGCATGCGGACGCCGTCGCGCGCGTCCGTGCCATGGCCGACCGGCTCGCCGAGCCGATCACCCCGCTCGCCTCGATCCGGGACGCCGCCGCCGAGGCCAGCCCTCAGCGACAGCGCACCCAGCCCGAGTTCGAGGCGTCCGTCCGTGAGGCGGTGGAGGACATCAAGGCCGGCGAGGCCTTCCAGATCGTGGTCAGCCAACGCTTCGAGGCCCCCTGCGAGGCCGACCCCCTGGACGTCTACCGCGTGCTGCGAGTCACCAACCCCAGCCCCTACCTCTACCTGCTGCGCCTGGACGGCCTCGCCATCGTCGGCTCCAGCCCCGAGGCCCTCGTCACCGTCACCGACCCCCACGTGCTCACCCACCCGATCGCTGGCAGCCCGCCCCGCGGCGCGACCCCCGACGAGGACCCCGCCCTCGAGGCCCATCTGCTCGCCGATCCCAAGGAGCGCGCCGAGCACCTCATGCTCGTCGATCTGGGCCGCAACGATCTCGGCCGCGTCTGCGTGCCCGGCACCGTGACCGTCGTCGAGTTCATGAAGGTGCGCAAGTACAGCCACATCCAGCACCTCGAATCCACGGTGGTGGGCACGCTGACCCCACAGCGATCCGCCCTGGACGCCACCTTGGCCTGTTTTCCGGCCGGCACCCTCTCGGGGGCGCCGAAGGTGCGCGCCATGGAGATCATCGACCGCCTCGAGGTCTCCCGCCGCGGGCTGTACGGCGGCGTGGTCGGCTACTTCGACTTCGCCGGCAACTCCGACGTGGCGATCGCCATCCGGACGGCCGTGTTGAAGAATGGACGCGCCTACGTCCAGGCCGGGGGCGGCATCGTGGCCGACTCGATCCCGGCATCGGAGGACCTCGAATCCCGGAACAAGGCCGCCGCCGCGCTCCGGGCCGTGGCCGTGGCGTCCGCGCTGCGACGGCTGGCCCGATGAGGGTGGCGCCGTGAGGCTCACGCCCCGAGCCGCGCTCGCGTTCTGCGTCGCCGCGGCGTTCGGGCTCGCCCTGGCCCCGTGGTGGTCGCTGTCGTGGCAGGGGAGCATCGGCTCCGGCGCGGCCGAGGTCGGCGGGGCGGCCGGCACAGGTGGTCTCGCCCAGGTGCTCGCCGTCGCCGCCGCGGGAGGTCTGCTGCTGACCCTCACCCTGCGCGCCCCGGGCCGCCGCATCGTGGGCGGCCTGCTGGCTCTGCTCTTCGCGGGGATGACGGCGGTCGGGGTGGCGGCCCACGGTGCGGACGCCGGCGTCCTGGCCGCGAGCGTCCCCGAGGCGGCGCTGGCGACCGACGCGGCCGCGCGGGCGTCCGTCTGGCCCACCCTGTACGCCGCCGTCGGCGCCCTGGGCGTGGCCGGATCGGCGTGGCTGGTCGCCCGGCCAATGGTGGTGCGGCGGGGTCCGGCTGGCGAAGCGCCGGGCGTCGGGCTGGCGGATTCGCAGGCTTCTTGGAAAGCTATGGACGCAGGTATCGACCCGACCCAGGATGGATCCGGACAGGAGCAGTCATGAGCGACATGGACCAGAAGGCCGCAGATCGTCGCCAGGCCCAGGACGGGGATCTGGATCAGCGCGAGGAGTACGGCCATCACGGCAAGACGCCCGCGGCCTGGACCGGCTCCGCAATCGCCGCCGTCGGTGCCATCGTCGCCGCGGTTGGCTTCCTGCTGCCCGGCATCAACTGGCTGGTCATCGGCATCGGCCTCGGCGTGATGGTGCTGGCTGCCATCGTCGGCGGTGTCATGCGCAGGATGGGCCTCGGGCAGGTGTACTGAGCGGACGCCGCAGGCCCCCGGGCCTCCGGGCGGTTGGCCGGGCACGAAATCTGGGCAGGAGAACAACGTATGGGTGTCCTCGACGACATCGTGGCTGGCGTGCGCGAGGATCTCGCCGGACGCGAGGGGTCCCGCTCGCTGGGCGAGCTGCAGGACGTGGTGGCGGCCCTGCCGCCGACGCATCCGGTTCTGCCGGCGTTCCGCGCGCCCGGCCTGAGCGTGATCGCCGAGGTGAAGCGCAGTTCCCCGAGCAAGGGGTCGCTGGCCGACATTCCCGATCCCGCGGCCTTGGCGCGTGACTACGCCGCCGGGGGAGCGGCCGCGATCAGCGTGCTCACCGAGCGCCGCCGTTTCGGCGGCTCGCTGGCCGATCTGGTGGCGGTGCGCGAGGCCGTCGACACCCCGCTGCTGCGCAAGGACTTCATCGTCACCGAGTACCAGCTCTGGGAGGCCCGCGCCGCCGGCGCAGACCTCGCGCTGCTCATCGTCGCCGCACTCTCGGACGCCGAGCTCGCCCGGCTCTCCTCGCTGGCCGCCGAGCTGGGGCTCACCGCGCTGGTCGAGGTGCACACGCCGGAGGAGACGCGGCGCGCCGTGGCGTCCGGCGCCGCACTGATCGGCGTGAACAACCGCAACCTGCAGACCCTGGAGGTCGATCTCGGCCAGTTCGAGCAGCTGGCCGGCCTCATCCCCGACGACCTGATCAGGGTGGCCGAATCGGGCATCCTGGGCGTCGCCGACGTGGAACGCGTGGCCTCCGCCGGGGCCGACGTCATCCTTGTCGGCGAGGCGCTCGTCACGCACGGCGACCCCGCCGGGTCCGTCAAGGAATTCATCGCGGTCGGCACGGCCGCACAACAGCGGTGACCATCGCCGCCCCAAGGAAGGAAGGCATCGCGTGAGCGATCCTGCATCCACACCCGATCAGCGGTCCGCACCCGACAAGCACGGCCACTACGGCGTCTTCGGGGGCCAGTTCGTGCCCGAGGCGCTGAACGCCGCCCTCGTCCAGCTCGAACGCGAGTTCACCGCCGCGCTGACCGACGAGGAGTTTCTTACCGAGCTCGGACGCCTCCAGCGCGACTTCGCCGGCCGGCCCAGCCCGGTCACGGAGCTGCGGCGTCTGAGCCGCCACGCCGGACGCGCGCGCCTGGTGGCCAAGCGTGAGGACCTGAACCATACGGGCTCACACAAGATCAACAACGTCCTTGGCCAGGCGCTGCTCACGCAGCGCATGGGCAAGAAGCGGGTCATCGCCGAGACCGGCGCGGGCCAGCACGGCGTCGCGACCGCCACCGCCGCCGCGCTGCTCGGGCTGGAGTGTCGCGTCTACATGGGCAAGGTCGACACCGACCGCCAGGCCCTCAATGTGGCGCGCATGCAGTTGCTGGGTGCCGAGGTCGTGGCCGTGGCGTCCGGCTCGGCGACGCTGAAGGACGCGATGAACGAGGCCATGCGCGACTGGGTCTCGACGGTGGATTCCACCCACTACCTCATCGGCACGGTGGCCGGACCGCACCCGTTCCCGCTGCTGGTGAAGGAGTTCCAGCGCGTCATCTCCACCGAGGCGCGCGCGCAGCTCCTCGAGACCTACGGCCAGTTGCCGGACGCCGTCACGGCCTGCGTCGGCGGCGGATCCAACGCGATGGGCATGTTCGCCGATTTCATCGACGACCCCGAGGTGGCGCTGTACGGCTTCGAGGCCGAGGGCGACGGCATCGCGACCGGGCGCCACGCCGCGTCCATCACCGGCGGATCCGTCGGCGTCCTGCACGGCATGCGGACGTACGTGCTGCAGAACGAGGACGGCCAGACCATCGAGTCGCACTCGATCTCGGCGGGCCTCGACTACCCGGGTGTCGGCCCGGAGCACGCGTTCCTGGCGGCGTCCGGACGCAGCCATTATGAGCCGGTCACCGACGCCGAGGCCATGGAGGCCTTCGCGCTCATCACGCGCGAGGAGGGCATCATGCCGGCCATCGAGTCGGCGCACGGCGTGGCGGGCGCGCTGCGGCTGGGCCGACGCCTCGCGAAGGAGCGGCCCGACCTGGAGCCGTTGATCTGCATCTGTTTGTCGGGACGCGGCGACAAGGACGTGGCCACGGCCCTGACGTGGTTCGGCCTCGACGGAACGCCGAACGAGACGGTGGGTGCGTGATGGGGTTCGAGGCCAACGCGGGCAACTCCGGGCAGGTCTTTCTGCGCGCCAGGGCCCAGGGACGCGCCGCGCTGGTGGGCTACCTGCCCGTCGGCTACCCGGACGTCGCGACGTCGCTGGCCGCGTTCCGGGCGCTCTGCGGCGACGGCGAGCGACCGGGCGTCGATCTGGTCGAGATCGGGCTGCCGTACACCGACCCGATCCTCGACGGCCCGGTGATCCAGCGCGCCGGGACGGCCGCGCTGGACCGCGGCGTCCGGACGCGCGACGTGTTCGCGGCGGTCGAGGCAGTGGCGTCCGTGGGTGGGACGGCTGTCGCCATGACGTACTGGAACCTCGTCGACCGCTACGGGGTGGACGCCTTCGCCCGCGACTTCGCCAACGCCGGCGGCGCCGGGCTGATCACCCCGGACCTGACCCCCGATGAGGCCGAGGACTGGATGGTGGCCTCCGAGGAGCACGGTCTGGACCGCATCTTCCTGGTCGCCCCCAGCTCGACCGACGAGCGCATCATCGCCACCACCGTGGCCTGCCGGGGCTGGGTGTACGCGACCGCGGTCATGGGCGTCACCGGCGCCCGGCAGCAGACGTCGTCGGCGGCCCCGGAGCTCGTGGCGCGCCTGCGGCGCC
>JAKDIK010000282.1 GCA_030450535.1 Propionibacteriaceae bacterium | reverse complement strand
CGGCGACGAGCAGCAGCAGCGGCAGCAGCCACACCACCAGCGGGCGCAGCAGCACCGAGCGCACCTCGGTGACCGGCGCGGTGGGGCGCAGCGCGCCGACCACGACCACGGCGAGGAACAGCACCGCGATCTCGAGCAGCGTGTCATAGGCGCGGAACGCCAGTAGGACGGCGGTGATGGGGTGGGTGACGCCGGACGCCGGCACCGCGTCCGCCACCGGACCGGCCAGCCCGCCCGTGCCGGGGCCGGACGCCACGCCCACCACCAGGGGCACGACGACGAGCCCCAGGGCCACGGCCGCAACGACGGCCGGCCAGCGCGGCTCGCGGCGGGCCGTGGCGGGGTCGGCCTCCGCCCGCGTGATCGCCTCGATGAACAGCGCCCCGGTGATGCCCGTGCCGAGCGCGGCCTCGGCGACGGCGATGTCGGGGGCGCCGAGCACGGCCCACAACGCGGCGAGCAGCACGCCGAACACCAGGAACGACACCGCCGCGGCCAGGCGCGGCGCCCACAGCACGATCGCCGCGGTCACGACCACGGCGAGGCCGACCACCACCTCCAGCGGCCCGAGGTCACCGGTCATCGCCGGGCTCCCGGGCGAGCAAGTGCGCGATGACGGCGGCCGCCGCGAGCGCGAGCAGCCAGATCAGCACCATCTTGGCGGCGGCCCACGCCGCCACCTGCGGCAGCAGGCCCAGCACGATCAGCCCCAGGCCGAGGGTGTCGGCCTTGGTGAGGGCGTGCAGGCGGCTCCGCAGGTCGCCGAAGCGCAGCACGCCGAGGGTGCCCGCCGCGTAGAACAGGCAACCCAGACCGACGAGGGCGGCTGTCCACAACTCAGCCATCGGCGCGCTCCGGGGGCAGCGGCCGGGACTCCTCGCGCGCCCGCTCGCCGCGCAACCGGCTCGCGACCACGACCACGGCCAGCGCGACGATCGCCAGCGCGGCGTCCCGCAGGGCCGGCTGGTCGAACCGGACGGCCGCCACGAGCAGGAAGCCCACGCCCGTGGTGGACGCCAGCGCCACCCCCAACAGGCGGTCGCGTGCGCTCGGGCCCGCGACGACCCGCACGAGGGTGGCGACCATCGTCCACGCCAGGACCGCCAGCGCCCCGGTGAGGACGCCGTCGATCACCGGGCCTTCACCTTGCGGAGGACGACCTTCTCCACCTCCACGACAGCCATGATGGCCAGCCCGACGGCCGCACAGAAGGCCCACGCCTGCCAGCCGAGCGGCGTCGTGCCGAACCAGTCGTTCATGAACGGGGCGTAGACGAACACGAGCTGCAGGGCGATCAGCACGCCGATGCACGCCCAGATGACCCAGTTGTTGAACAGCACGGACGGCTTGAGGCTGAAGCCGGTCAGAGACTTCACGTTCAGCAGGTAGAACGCCTGCGTGAGCACGATGAGGTTGACGGTGAGCGTCCGGGCCTCCTCGAGCGGGACGCCGGCGTCCAACCGCGTCCAGAACACCGCCAGCGCAGCGCCGCCGATGAGCGCCGAGACGAAGATGACGCGCCAGAGGAGGACGCCGTCGAGGATGGGGCGTCCGGGCTCGCGCGGCGTCCGCTCCATGATGCCCTCCTCGGACGGCTCGTACGCCAGCGCCAGGGCGAGCGTGACGGCGATAACCATGTTGACCCACAGGATCTGCAGCGGCGACATGGGCAGTGCGAAGCCGAGCAGGATGGCCGCGATGATGACGACGGACTCGCCGCCGTTGGTGGGCAGCATGAACAGGATCGACTTGCGCAGGTTGTCGTAAATCGTGCGGCCCTGCTCGACGGCCCGTTCGATGGAGGAGAAGTTGTCGTCGGCGAGGACGACGTCGGCCGCCTCCTTGGTGACCTCGGTGCCCTTGATGCCCATGGCCACGCCGACGTCCGCGCGGCGCAGCGCCGGGGCGTCGTTGACGCCGTCGCCGGTCATGGCGACGACGTGATCGCGGCTCTGCAGCGCCTTGACGAGGCGCAGCTTGTGCTCGGGGCTGACGCGGGCGAACACGTTGTGCTTCTCGGCGACGTCGGGCAGCTCGTCGTCGGAGAGCTCCTCGAGCTCGGCGCCGGTGATGGTCGAGATCTCATCGGCCAGCTTGAGCTCGCGCCCGATCGCCTCGGCGGTGCCGGCGTGGTCACCGGTGATCATCTTGACGTCGATGCCGGCGCTGCGGCACAGCTCGATGGCCTCGATGGCTTCCGGACGCGGCGGGTCCACGATGCCGACCAGGCCGTCGAACGTGAAGCCGTCGCCCGGGTCGTCTCCGAGATCGCCGGACGCCGTGCGCCGCGCGGCGGCGAGGACGCGCAGGCCGTCGGCGGAGAGCTCGTCGATGACGGACTCCCAGTGGTCGCGGTCGAGGTCGGCGGTGGCGGCCGGATCGTGGGCGTCCGCCTGGTTGGCGCACAGGTCGAGAATGCGGTCCGGGGCGCCCTTGATGAGGACGAGGTCGTCGCCGTCCGGCGTCGTGACCTGCACCGCCATGTACTTGTTGTCGGAGTTGAACGGGATGTCGGCGGTGCGCTGGTGGGCCTCGGCGTCGAAGTCGAGCTTGGCGGCCAGGGTCATCAGCGCGCCCTCGGTGGGCTCGCCGGAGATCGTCCAGCGGTCGTCGGTGGCATCGTCGTCGTCGCTCGGCTCCGCCTGGCCGCCGCCCTGGGTGAGCTCGGTGTCGTTGGCCACCGCCATGGCCTCGACGAAGGCGTGCAGATCGGGGTGGTCGGCGAGCGCGACCGGCTCGTCGTCCAAGCTCACCTCGCCGGAGGGCGCGTACCCCTCGCCGGAGACCTCGTAGCGGTGCGCCGGGGTGACGACCGTGCGGGCGGTCATCTCGTTGGCGGTGAGCGTGCCGGTCTTGTCGGAGCAGATGGTCGTGACCGACCCGAGGGTCTCGATCGAGGTCATCTTGCGGGTGATCGCGTTGCGGCTGGCCATCGACGAGACGCCGCGGGCGAGCGTGATGGTGAGGATCGCCGGCAGGCCCTCGGGGATCGCGCCGACCGCGAAGCCGATGGCGGCCTGGAACAGCTCCTCCAGGTCGGAGTCGTGCAGCAGCCAGCCCAGTCCGAACAGCACCGCGGCGGCGACCACGATGATGAGGCTCAGCTTCTTGCCGAAGGAGTTCATCTGCTTGGTGAGCGGCGTCTCGAGGGTCTCGACCTCGCTCAGCATGTCGCTGATCCGGCCGATCTCGGTCTGCTGCCCGGTCGCCACGACGACGCCGCGTCCAGAGCCGCCCGCGATCATCGACGATGAGAACGCCATCGAGGTGCGGTCGCCGATGCCGGCGTCCTCGTCGACCTCGTCGGTGGACTTCTCGGCGGGCTCGGACTCACCGGTCAGGGCCGACTCCTCGATGCGGAGGCTGCTCGACTCGACGAGCCTCAGATCGGCGGGCACCCGGTCGCCCGAGCGCAGCCGGACGACGTCCCCGGGGACGATGTCGGCGGCCTCGACCTCGGTCCACGACCCGTCGCGGCGGACGGTCGCGGTGGGGGAGAGCATGTCCCGGATGCCCTCCAGCGCCTTCTCGGCGCGGCCCTCCTGGATGTAGCCGATGACCGCGTTGATGACGGCGACGGCCGCGATGACGATGGTGTCGACCCAGTGGCCCATGAATGCCGTGATGATGGCCGCCACGAGCAACACGTAGATGAGCACGTCGTTGAAGTGGCTGAGGAACCGCAGCACGGGATTCGGCTTCGGCGGCTCGGGGAGCTCGTTGGGACCGTGCTCGTCCAGGCGCCGGTGGGC
>JAKDIK010000281.1 GCA_030450535.1 Propionibacteriaceae bacterium | reverse complement strand
GCACCTCACCCTTGACTGCTGCCGCCAACTCCTCGGCCGACCACCCTTCGCTGACGAACATCGCGGTGGTGCGCAGGTCGAACGCGTTCATGGCGACCATCCGAGCACGACAGCTCACAGAGCGCATCCCTCTCGCCCGCTGCCTGTGGAAACCTCCCGGTGGCCGACGACCTGTGAGGACGGCCTGTGGAGGACGACCTGCGCATGACGACCCGTGCAGGCCAGGCCCCGGAAACCCAACGAGCGGACAGCCCGAGGGGGCCGTCCGCTCGCCGGGCACGCGGCGCCGAGCACGCGATGCCGCGTCCTGAGGATCAGGGCTCGATCGTCACCTTGATCGCCTCGCCCGCGGCCACGATGTCGAAAGCATCGAGGGCTTGGTCGAGGGGCAGATGGCGGGTGATGAGATCCTTCACCGGGATCTGACCGCTGGAGATGTACTCCAGCGCGCGCTTGTGGTGCTCCGGCGCCGACCCGTTCGCCCCGTGGATGTGCAGCTGGCGGTAGTGCACCAGGTTGCTGTCACACGAGATCGTCGGGTTGTTCTTGGGCAGCCCGCCGAAGAACGAGATGCGCCCATTGCGGGCCGCCATGGCGATGGCCTGCTCCTGGGTGATGTTTGCCGGGGTGGCCGTGATGATGACATCGGCGCCGCGGCCGTCCGTCATGCGCAGCACCTCCTCGACCACGCTCACCGACGACGAGTCGATCGTGTGGTCGGGCGCGACGGCCTCGGCCGACATCTTCAGCCGCTCGGCGTTGATGTCGACGAGCACGATCGTCCCGGCCTCGTGGACCCCACGGGCGATGCGGATGTGCATGCAGCCGATGGGCCCCGCGCCGAAGACGACCACGAAGTCGCCCTTCTCGATGCCGAGCTGCTCCTGGGCGTTGATGGCGCACGCGAACGGCTCCACGGCGGACGCCTCGTCGAAGCCCACGTTCTCAGGGATCCGGTTGAGGCCGTCCACCTTCAGCACCGCCTCGGGCACGATCATGTACTCGGCGAAGCCGCCGTCGTACTGGTAGCCGACCGAGGTCTGATTCTGGCAGACCGCCATCCAGCCCTTGTTGCACTCGTAGCAGTCACCGCACGGCACGGCGGCGATCACCTGGACGCGATCCCCCACGGCGAAACCGCCCACCGCCTCGTCGCCGACCTCGACGACCTCGCCGGCGATCTCGTGGCCCATCGTCGTCTCGCGGGTGATGTTCACGTGCCCGTTGTTGCGGATCTTCACGTCGGTGCCGCATGTTGAGCAGTTGCGGACGCGGATCTTCACCTCCTTCGGCCCACAGGTGGGCTCGGGGACGTCCTCGAGCCGCACGTCGCCGGGGGCGTGGAACCTCAGTGCCTTCATCGCATTCCTCTCTCAGGGTGGTTGGTGGGGCCGCTCACTCGTCGTCCTCGGGCGTGAGCAGGTCGATGACCTCGTCGATGCTGGACGCCGTGCGCAGCCGCTCCGCGTTCGCCTTGTCGGCGAGCGTGGTCGCGAGCGCCGACAGGATGCTCACGTGCTCGTCGGAGTTCGACGCGATCGGGATGACGACGTGGGCGGTCTTCCCGTCCCAGTCCACGCCGTCGGGGAACTGCAGGAACCCGAGCGCCGCCTTGCGGATGTGAGAGCGCGCCTCGTTCGTGCCGTGCGGGATCGCCACGCCCTGGCCGAGGAACGTCGACGTCTGCAACTCGCGCGCGAGCATGCCGTCGATGTAGCCGCGCTCGGCCGCGCCGCCGGCGACGAGGACCTCGCCCGCCTGACGGATGGCGTCGTCCTTGCTGGTCGCAGAGAGGCCGAGCCGCACGTTGTCGCGGGGCAGGACGCCGGCGTCCAGCCGCTTCTTGGGCTTCCGGCGGGTGGTCGCAGCAGCACCCGGGGCGGACGCCGCGACGGTTGCCGCCGTGGCCCCGGCCGGCGCGCCCACACCCGCAGCTGTACCGGCATCCACACCGGCATCCGCACCCGCGGCGCCGATGCCGGTCGGGGTGAGCTGGCGGCCCTCCGCGATGGCCTGTTCCACGCGATCGAACGCCGGGTCTCCCATGTAGGAGCTGAACGGGACGATGACGATGCCGGGGTTGGCCGTCCGGGACGCCCGGGGGGCGAGCCCCTCATGGGTGAGGACGACCTGCGCGTCGGCGGGAATCTGGTCCACCGGGGTGTGCGACACCTCGACGCCGTACTTGGCGAGGCGCTTGCGCATCGTCGAGGCGACCATCACCGAGGAGCCCATGCCCGCGTCGCAGGCGATGATGAGCTTCTTGACGTCCGCGCCGGACACCGAGGCGCCCGTGCCGGCGTCCGCGGCGGAGATGGCGCCGGGCAGACTCTCGGACGGCGCGGCTGCCGCAGCGGCGGCGTCCGCCTCGTCGGCACCGCGTCCGAACTTGAGCAGCACCGAGGCGACGATGAACGACACGACGGCCGCGGTGAGCACGGTCGCGATCATGGCGAGGTGGCCGCCGGCCGGCGTGACGAGGAAGTAGGCGATGATCGAACCCGGTGCGGGGGCGGCGGCCAGGCCGGCGTTCATCGCGGTCGCGACGAACAGGCCCGACATCGAGCCCGCGATGGTCGCGAGGAGCAGGATCGGCTTCATGAGGATGTAGGGGAAGAAGATCTCGTGGATGCCGCCGAAGAAGTGAATGATGATCGCCCCCGGCACGGTCGGGCGCTGCGCCTTCGGCCCGAACAGCAGGAACGCGGTCAGCAGGCCGAGGCCGGCGCCGGGGTTCGACTCCACCATGTAGAGGATCGAGCGGCCGTGCTCCTGGACATCGATCGCGGCGAGCGGGGTGAAGATGCCGTGGTTGATGGCGTTGTTGAGGAACAGCACCTTGGCCGGCTCCACGAAGATGGACGCCAGCGGCAACAGGTTGGCCGCCACCAGGGCGTTGACGCCGCCGGACAGAATGAGGATGAGGGCGGCGAGCACCGGCCCGACCCCCAGCAGGCCGATGACGGCGAGGATGCCGCCGAGGATGCCGAGGCTGAAGTTGTCGATCAGCATCTCGAAGCCGGCGGGCACCTTGCCCTCGATGAGGCCGTCGAACAGCTTGAGCAGGTAGGCGGCGAGCGGGCCCATGATCATGGCGCCGAGGAACATCGGCGTGCCACTCATGGTGGCCCAGTCGGTGATGCCGCCCATGACGGCGCCGACCGTGGCGATGGAGCCGACGACGGCGCCGCGCTGGCCGTGGACCATCCGCCCGCCGGTGTAGCCGATGAGGATCGGGAGCAGCAGGTACAGCATCGGCGCCACGAGGCTCGCCATCGTGGCGTTGGGCCACCAGCCGGCCGGGATGAACAGCGCGGTGATGAGGCCCCACGCGATGAAGGCGCCGATGTTGGGCATGATCATGCCGGCGAGATAGCCGCCGAACCTCTGGACGCGGGCCCGGACGCCGGGGCCCTCCAGGTTCTTGTTCGCGCGTGCGTCGGGAAGGGTCACGTCGACCTCCGTGTCGGGCAGCGGGGGACGCTGCTGTGAGTTCAGGGTGGACGCCCTCGGTCCACGGCAGAATCTTGCAGGCAAACCGGACACGGAGTCAAGCGATGTGACAAGAACAAACTTTTGTTTCCTGCGGGTTGGCGTCCGGTCGTGTCCGGCGAGGTGCAACGTCCGCTGGCGGGTGGGGTCCAGGGAGGCGCGCGAGGCCCTGGCGTCCTGTCATGGAGAGTCCACTCCGACATCGTGGTGGGCCGCCCGCCCACGATGTCGGTGTGGGGTGGGGGGGTGGGGGGTTGGCCCC
>JAKDIK010000280.1 GCA_030450535.1 Propionibacteriaceae bacterium | reverse complement strand
TACGATGCTCCGGCGCGCGCACCGTGGCTGGGAGGCCTGCCTCCGGTGCAGATCACCGTCGGCAGCGCGGACCCCTTCCGGGACGAGGACGTCGCCTTCGCCTCCGCGATCTGGCGTGACGGCGGGGACTGCGAGCTGCTCGTCCTGCCCGGCGGCCACCACGGCTATGAGCGGGACGCCCCGGACTCGTCGATCACCCGGCTCACCCTGACGGCCCGCCGCCGCTGGATCAACCGCATCCTCGACCCCGACGACACGTCGGTCGTCGTGCCCGTACCGCCCCCGGCGTGAGCCGACGAACGGATCAATCGAGCAACTCGCGCACCACGGCGTCCGCGAGCAGCCGCCCGCGCGGCGTCAGCCGAAGCCGGGCGTCGTCCACGCTCACGAGACCCCGCGCCACCAGAGAGGGCACGCGGGCGGACTCCGTCGCGCTCAGGACGCCGGCGGGCAGCCCATCGGCGATCCGGATCTCCAGCAGGATGCGCTCGGTGCGCCGCTCCTCGGCATCCAGCACCTCGCGCGCCGCCGCTGGGCTCTGGCCGGACGCGAGTCGTCCGGCGTAGGTCGCCGGGTGCTTCACGTTCCACCATCGGACGCCTCCGGCGTGGCTGTGCGCCCCCGGACCGAACCCCCACCACGTCCACCCCCGCCAGTAGGCGAGATTGTGGCGGCACTCGTGACCCCGCGCCGCCCAGTTGCTGATTTCGTAGGCGTTCATCCCCGCCCCGGTGAGCATCGCGTCCACCAGCTCGTAGCTGTCGGCCTGGGTGTCCGGATCGATCGGCGGCATAACCCCGCGCCCTATCTGAGCGGCCATCCTCGTCCCCGGCTCCAGCGCCAGGGCGTAGGCGGACACGTGGTCGGGCCCGGCCGCCAGCACCGCCCGCACGGAGGCCTCCCAGTCGGCCAGCGTCTCCCCCGGCGTCCCGTAGATCAGGTCGAGGCTCACCGATGCGAATCCCGCCGCACGCGCCGCGGCCATCACCTCCGGCACCCGTCCCGGTGTGTGCCGGCGGTCGAGCCGAGCCAGTACCGACGGCACCGCGGACTGCATACCGAACGAGATGCGGTTGAAGCCCCCCGCGCGCAATTCAGCCAGGTAGGCGCCGTCCACCGACTCCGGATTGGACTCGGTGGTGATTTCTGCGTCCGCCGCCAGCGGCCAGGTGGTGCGCACCGCATCCAGCAATCCCACGAGCTCGGACGCCGCCAGCAGCGTCGGCGTCCCCCCGCCGAAGAACACCGTCGACACCTCCGGGACGTCCGGACCCAGCACAGACGCCGCCAGTGCGATTTCAGCACTCACCGCGCCCAAGTAGGCCTCGCGCGACGAACCCGGCGCCGCGCCCAGCTCGGCGGCGGTGTAGGTGTTGAAATCGCAGTACCCACAGCGGGTCGCGCAGAACGGCACGTGGACGTAGATCGACAGCGGCGTGACGGGCACCTCCGCCAGCGCAGCGGGCGGCAGCACCCCGTCCGCCGGCGCCGGATCGCCCTCGGGGAGGGTCGGCGTCACGGCAGCGCGAACGGCAGATCCAGGCCGTCGAGCACGTGGTGGCAGGTGCAATCGCCCGTGGGCATCGCCTCGATCGTGCGCAGCAGCAACGCCTTCAGCCGCTCGATGTTGCCGGCGAACACCTCCAGCACGTCGGCGTGGGTGACGCCATCCTCGCCCTCCAGGCCGGCGTCCATGTCGGTGACGCAGCAGACGGTGGCGAAGCACAGCGCGAGCTCGCGCGCGACGGACGCCTCGGGCATGCCGGTCATGCCGACCACCGACCAGCCGGCGGCCGCATGCCACATCGACTCGGCCCGGCTGGAGAAGCGGGGCCCGTTGATGACGACGAGCGTGCCGCCGTCGGTCAGCGGGGTGTCGTCGGACGCCGAGCCCAGCAGCGCGTCCCGTCCCCGCGGACAGTAGGGGTCGGCGAACGGCACGTGGACGACGGGCCCCTCGGCCTCCCACACCGTGTGGCCGGTCCGGTACGTCCGGTCGACGACCTGGTCGGGGACGACGAACGCCCCCGGTTCCAGGTGACGCTGCAGCGAGCCGACCGCGCAGGGCGCGAGCACCTGGCGGACGCCGACGCTGCGCAGGGCCCACAGGTTCGCCCGGTAGTTGACCTTGTGCGGGGCGAACTGGTGCCGTTCACCGTGGCGCGGCAGGAACGCGACGCGGCGCCCGGCGACCTCACCGATCGTCAGTGGCGAGGACGGCGCCCCGAAGGGCGTGTCGACCTCGACGCGCTCGGCACCGGCGTCGGCGAAGAAGGAATAGAAGCCCGATCCGCCGACGATGCCGATCTCGGCGGTCGCGCTCACAGCTGGCCCGCGAGGGCGCCGTCGCGCCAGGCACCGAGCACGGCGTTCCAACTCGAAACGGTGATCTCCGACACCAACCCCGCCTGCTGGAACGGGTCCTCGCTGAGCGCGGCGCGCGCCTGATCGGTGCTGCCGGCGCGCAACAGGATCAGCGCGCTGAACGGTCCGTCACCCTCGGTCGGCCCGGACAGCAGGATGATGCCCTCGGACGCCAGCGCGCCCAGGAACTCGCGGTGGCGCGGCCGAATCTCATCCAGCGCGGCGGGGTCGTCGGCGTAGGTGTAGGTCACGGCGTACAGGCTCATGACGGCCATCCTACGGGCGCGCCAGCGATGACGGAGAACGGTCCCGCTCGTCAGACGAATCGTACGAAAACCGCGGACGACACCCCTCGTCGCCCCAACAATGGGGCATGACCACCGCCATCTACCGAAACCCACTGGCCCGTTCCGCCGACGTGGAGGGCTTCCGTATGGAGGGTCCGGGTGCGGTCAGCTTTCCCCGGGGCCGGTTGCGTCTGGAGAGCACCGCTGACCCTCTCGAGGGACAGGCCGCCAACGTGGTCTTCTGGTGTCCCGAGGTGTTCAAGGACAACATCCGCATCAGTTGGGACTTCCATCCCCTGACCGAGCCCGGTCTGGCGATCATGTTCTTCCACGCGTCGGGCTCGGAAGGTCGGGACCTCTTCGATCCGTCACTCGCCCCACGGACCGGCCCGTACGACCAGTACCACAGCTCCGACATCAGGACCTATCACGTCTCCTACTTCCGCAGGATGTGGCCGACCGAGCGTCGATTCCACACCTGCAACCTGCGCAAGTCCCCGGGGTTCCACCTGGTGTCCCAGGGCGCCGACCCTCTTCCTGCGGCCGTCGATGCCGACCCTCCCTACCGCATCAGTGTCGAGGTGGACGACGGCCACGTGACCTTCGCGATGGATGGCCTGGTCCTGTTCGACTGGCAGGACGACGACGCGACCGGGGGCCAACGCCTCGCAGGGGGGCGGATTGGGCTCCGACAGATGGCGCCGCTCGTCGCGGAGTACGCGAACCTACGCGTCGAGCACCTCGCCGCAGCGCGCACCAGCACAGTGCTTGCATAGAAATTGCTTGGATAGAAAATTTGGACAAGTCCTAGCACTTGGATCCTTTCAACGTTAGGCTGGCGTCCGCCGCACCGCCCCACAACCCATGTCGCAAGGGAGTGCACCGATGCACGGGAAAGCGCAATCCGCAGGGCCGAAGGGGCCCGATGCCCGGGGTTGGTCCCTGCGCGCCGCGGGTGCCGGAGAGCACGTGGTGCTCGCCCTCGAACTTCAGGGGCTGCTTCTCCTGGGCTTTCTCGCTGGCGGTGGCCTCTTCGGCCTGTTCCCCGCCCTCGTCGCCGCCGCCACCGTCTCTCGCGACGATGCGCGCGACGTGTCCCACCCCGTGTGGGCGCG
>JAKDIK010000057.1 GCA_030450535.1 Propionibacteriaceae bacterium | reverse complement strand
GCTCGGTGTGGTGCAGGCGTCCACCCAAGCGGACGCCCGCGCCGCGATCGACGCGGCGCTCGCGGCGGCCCCGGCGTGGGAGGCGCTGCCGTTCGACCAGAAGGCCGCGATCTTCCTGCGCGCCGCCGATCTCATCGCCGGGCCCTACCGGGCCACGCTGAACGCCGCGACGATGTTGGGCCAGGGCAAGACCGTCCAGCAGGCCGAGATCGATTCCGCGTGCGAGATCGTCGATTTCCTGCGCTTCAACGTGTTCTACGCCCAACAGATCATGTCCGAGCAGCCGGAGAGCTCGCCGGGGGTGTGGAACCGCATGGAGTACCGCTCGCTCGAGGGCTTCGTCTACGCGATCACGCCGTTCAACTTCACCGCCATCGCCGGCAACCTGCCGACCTCGGCGGCGCTCATGGGCAACACGGTGATCTGGAAGCCGGCGCTCACCCAGACGTTCGCGGCGCACTTCCTCGTGGAGGTCCTGCAGAAGGCAGGGCTGCCGGACGGCGTCATCAACATGCTGCCGGGCCACGGCAAGGACGTCTCCGAGGTGGCCCTGGCCGATGAGCACCTGGCCGGCATCCACTTCACCGGCTCGACCGGAGTCTTCCAGGGGCTGTGGGGCGAGGTCGGGGCGAACATCGCGAACTACCGCAGCTACCCGCGCATCGTGGGGGAGACCGGCGGCAAGGATTTCATCGTGGCGCACCCCTCGGCCGATCCTGCCGTTCTCGTGACCGCGATGATCCGCGGAGCGTTCGAGTACTCCGGGCAGAAGTGTTCGGCGGCCTCCCGGGCCTATGTACCCCGCAGCCTGTGGGACGCGATCCGCGACGATCTCGTCGCGCAGACCGACGCCCTCGCGGTCGGCGACGTGCGGGACCTGAGCAACTTCACCTCGGCGGTCATCGACCAGCGCGCCTTCACCAAGCTCGCGAAGGTCATCGACGCCTGCCACGCCGACAAGAAGATGGAGGTCGTGGCCGGAGGCACCTACGACGACTCGGTCGGCTGGTTCGTGCGGCCCACCATCGTCACGTCGACCGACCCGAAGTCCGATATCTTCGTGACGGAGTACTTCGGCCCGATCCTGGGCGTCTACGTGTACGAGGACGCCGACTTCGAGGCCGTGTTGGAGCTCGTCGACAGCGCCAGCCCCTACGCGCTCACCGGCTCGATCCTCGCCACCGACCGCGAGGCGGTCGAGCTCGCCCTCACGCGGCTGCGGTTCACCGCGGGCAACTTCTACATCAACGACAAGCCGACGGGTGCCGTCGTGGGCCAGCAGCCCTTCGGCGGGGCGCGCGCGTCCGGCACGAACGACAAGGCGGGATCGATGTGGAACCTCATTCGCTGGGCGAGCCCGCGGGCGATCAAGGAGACCCTCGTGCCCCCGACGTCCACCCCCTACCCGCACATGACGTGACCGCGAGCGCAGCGAGCCGTCACCTACAACGTGGCGACCCATGGACGTGACCGTGAGCGCAGCGATCTCGATCCGCGTGCCGTTCGCGGACGCGGCCCGCGCGACGGGGTAACCGGAGTAGTTTTCGTCGCGAGGCCGTGCCTCCCGGACCGTGATGACGGATCCGGTCCTTCGCGCACACCCGAGGTCGCCCATGTCCGGTTCCGCACCCACGTCCACCTCCCCGCCATCGGTCACCCCGCGTCACGCGGTCGAGGTCAAACTCGCCTTCGACTGGTGGCGCATGGCCGTCCCCGTGGCCGTGGGGCTCCTCATCTGGATCATTCCCCACCCCGCCGAACTGGATGGGCGAGGGTGGGGGATGCTGGCGCTTTTCGTGGCGACCATCGTGGCGGTGATCGCGAAGGCGATGCCGATGGGTGCCGTCACGCTGATCGCCCTGATCGTCGGTGCCCTGACCGGGCTGACCCCGATCAGTCAGAACGCCGACGGCGACGCCGTCCTCATGCTGTCGGGCTTCTCCAACGCGACGATCTGGCTGATCGGCATCGCCATGTTCCTGTCCCGCGCGATCATCAAGACCGGGCTCGGTAACCGCATCGCGTTGTTCTTCGTCGCGAAGCTCGGCAAGCGGATGATGGGCGTGGTCTACGGCATCGCCCTGGCCGACCTGATCATCGGGCCCGCCATTCCGTCGGCGTCGGCCCGGGGCGGCGGGATCATGTACCCGATCATGCAGTCCATCGCCGATACCTACGACTCCAAGCCCGGCCCCACTGCCCGGCGCGCCGGCGCGTTCCTGGCTCTCGCCGTCTCGCAGATCGACACCATCGTCTGCACGATGTTCCTGACGGCCATGGCGGGCAACCCGCTGGTCGCCTCACTTGCCGCCAGTCAGGGCGTCGAGATCTCGTGGACGACTTGGTTCATCGGCGCCATCGTGCCCGGATTGGTCTCCCTGGTGGCGCTTCCGTACCTGCTGTACCTGATCTACCCGCCCGAGTTGAAGAAGACCCCAAAGATGGCGGAGATGGCGCAGCGTGAGCTGCGGGCCATGGGTCCGATGACGAAGGCCGAGTGGGTTCTGGCGCTCGACTTCGTGCTGCTCATTCTGCTGTGGACCGTCGGCGACTTGGCGTTCGGCATTCCCGCCACCGTGTCGGCATTCGTCGGCCTGGCGATCGTGTTGGTGTCGAGCATCATGACGTGGCGCGACATCATCGGCGAGCGCACGGCCTGGGACACCATGTTCTGGTTCGCCGTCCTCGTCATGATGGCGAACGCGCTCAACGCGTACGGTGTCATCGGGTGGTTGTCCACGATGATCGCCGGCTCGATGAGCGGCCTGTCCTGGCCCGTCGCGTTTCTCATCCTCTTCCTCGTGTATTTCTACACGCGCTACTTCTTTGCGTCGGCGATGGCGCACATCTCGGCCATGTACCTGGCGTTCCTGGCCGCGGCGCTGGCCGTGGGGGCGCCGCCGCTGCTCGCGGCGCTGGGACTCGGCTACTGCTCCACCCTGTCGATGAGCCTCACCCAGTACGCCGGTGGTCCGGGCCCGGCACTCTACGGCTCGGGCTACAACAGCACGGGGCAGTGGTGGGGCGTGAGCTTCCTGGTGTCCCTCGCGTCCCTGGCCATCTGGATCGTGATCGGCGGCGGCTGGCTCCTGCTGCTCGGGTGGGGCTGACCCGGGCGGCGGCTGGCGGAACGGAGGTGAGCCGGACTCACTGGAAACATCGGGTGGGTAGACGGGCCCGAAGTTTCCAGTGAGTGGGGCTCACCTGCTAGGACCCGCCCTGCAGCCAGCGCTGGCCGGCGCGCTCCTGGGCGGCCAGGGCGTCCAGGAGTTCGGGGGCGGCCTTCTTCTCGATCGAGGGGCCCATGAGCGGCACGTTGACGGTCAGGTCGCCGTCGTAGGTGAGTTCGCTGCCGGACGCCGCGGGCGACAGCCGGATCGCCGCGCCAGCGGTGACGGGGGCCCCGGGGATGGTGATGGTGAGCTGTCCCGTGCGCGAGCCGTCGGGCTCGGCGTCCGCCCAGTTCGTGTCCATCATGAGCGACAGGTGCGGCCCGATGAACGTCGCGAGCCCGCCGGGGGCCGGCACGGACACCTCCACGGCGCTGCGGGCGGCGGTGGCGACCACGCGCTGCTCGACCGCGCCGGCCTCGGTCGCCATCTGGGTGAGGAACGTCTCGTCGGTGAGCATCGTGTGCACGGCGGAGGGCGGGGCGGGGTAGGTCTGGTGGGCAGTCAGCTTCATGTGCCCTTGCTACCGGTTGCGTGGCTCGGGCACAAGCCGGCGCGTCGTGTCGCCGGCTGCGGCGCCGCAGCCGAGTCGCTAGGCTGGCCCGGTACGGGCACCCAAGGCGGCGCGCCAGCATGAAGATCGGCGAGAAGATCTCTCCCCAAACGAGCCTCGTGGGGGAGATTGTCTCCCTTGAGGTGCCCACGCTGCCCGATGTGAAGGCGCTGAGCCGCGCGTGGCTCGCCCCCGCGTCCCCGGAATTCCCCGGTGGCGACGCGCAGACGGCCGGGCACCTGCTGGCGGCGCAGGCGTCCCTGGGGGAGCGTCGGCGTCCGGGGGAGGATCTCGTGGCCGCCTTCACGCCGCGGGAGTCGTCCGACGGCTGGTCGGCGGGCGGCTCGACCGTCGTGCAGGTGATCACCGACGACCGGCCCTTCCTCGTCGACACCGTGACGATGGCGCTCGCCGACGCGGACTGGACGATCCGGTCGCTGCACCACCCCATCCTCACCGTGAAGCGGGACGCCGACGGCGCCCTGGTCGCGGCGGGCGAACGCGCCGGCCGTCCGGAATCGTGGCTGACGATCGAGGCGTACGCACCCCTCGGCACGGCCGCCGAGGGGCTCCTGCCCGGCATCCTCGACACGGTGCGCGCCGGGCTCGCCGCCTCCCGCGTCGCCCACGATGACGCCGCGGCCATGCGGACGCGCCTCGACGAGGCGATCTCCCGGCTGGAGGACACGGCCCAGCCGGTTGGCTCGGCCTGGGTCCGGCGCATCACCGAGCTGCTGCGCTGGCTGCCCGATGACCACTTCGAGTTCCTCGGCGCGCGCGACTACACCGTCGAGGGCGGCACGTTCACCCCGGTGCCGGGCAGCGGCCTCGGCATCCTGCGCGGCGACGTCGAGGATCCCTTCCACGCCACCCAGATCACCGATGACCCCGAGATCCTCGTCATCACCAAGGACTCCCGGATGTCCCCGGTGCACCGCTCCGATCACCTCGACTACCTCGGCGTGCGCACCTACGGTCGCGACGGCGCCCTCGTCGGCGAGCGGCGCTTTCTCGGTCTGTGGACGGCGCGGGCCTACTCCGAGCCGGTCGAGCGCATCCCGCTGGTGCGCGACAAGGCGGCTTGGGTCTGGCAGCGGCTCGACGTGGACGCCGAGTCGCATTCCGGCCAGCTCGCCCGCGAGGCCATGGCCGCCCTGCCGCGCGACAACTGGTTCGCCGACACGGTGGACGACCTCGTGGCGCTCGTGCGCCAGATCGCGGGGGTCCAGGAGCGCCGCGAAACCCGGCTCATCGTGCAGAGGGCCCCGCACGGCCGGTTCTGGTCGTGTTTCGTGTACGTGCCGCGCGATCGCTATCGCACCGTCATCCGCGAGCGGATCACCGCGCTGCTGCTGGAGCGCCTCGGCGGGGAGTCGATCGACTTTCGGGCGCTGGTCAACGAGAGCACGATGGCGCGGCTGCTGCTCGTGGTGAAGCTGCCCGACGGGGGTCCCGAGCCGACGGTCGACGTGGCGGCGCTCGAGCCCGAGGTGGCCCGCGCGGCCCGGATCTGGGACGACGACTTCAACGACGCCGCCCACGAACTCCCCGCCCAGGAGCGGGGCGTCGAGTTCGGCGAGGCGTACGAGGCCGCCTACACCGCGAAGCAGGCGCTCGCCGACCTGCAACTCGCCAACGAACTCGTCGGGCCCGACGATCTTCGCTTCGCCATCTACGCCCCCGACGACCCGGCGGATCCCGCCGACCTGCGCTTCAAGGTGGTCGCCGCCGAGGTGATGTCGCTGACCCGCGTCATGCCGCACCTCAATGCCCTCGGCATCGAGGTGACCGACGAGCGCCCCTACGAGTGGGACCTGCGCGGCCGCCCGATCTACCTCTACGACTTCGGCTTCCAGCTGCCGGCCGGCCAGACGCTGCGCGACTGGGGGATGGACGATCGCGCCCGGTTCGCCGCCGCGTTCGAGGCGTCCTACACCGGCGCCTGTCACGCCGGGGAGCTCAACCGGCTCGTCCTGCGGGCCGGGCTCACGTGGCAGCAGGTCACGTGGCTGCGCGGCATCGCGCGGTATCTGCAGCAGGCGGGAATCCCGTACAGCCAGGTGTATGTGGCCGCGGCGCTCAACGCGAACCCCGACATCGCAGGTGCGCTCGTGACCGCCTTCTTGTCGCGGTTCGACCCGACCGAGCACGCGACGGACGCCTCGCGCACCGAGGATTTCGACGCCGAGATCGCCGGTATCCTCGACGCCCTGGACGCCGTGGAGTCACTCGATCAGGACCGCATCCTGCGCATGTTCGTCGCCGTCCTGCGGGCCATCGTCCGCACCAACGCGTTCGCGGCCGACCAGCCGGCTCTGGCCTTCAAGATCCGGCCCCGGGAGTTGGCCCTGCTGCCCGAACCGCGGCCCGAGTACGAGATCTTCGTCTACAGCCCTCGCGTGCAGGGCGTGCACCTGCGCTTCGGCGCGGTCGCGCGGGGCGGCCTGCGCTGGTCGGACCGCCGCGAGGATTTCCGCACCGAGGTGCTGGGCCTGGCGAAGGCGCAGATGGTGAAGAACACCGTCATCGTGCCGGTCGGGGCGAAGGGCGGCTTCGTGCCGCAGCGGCTGCCCGACCCGCGTGGCGACCGGGCGGCGTGGCTGGC
The DNA here is from genome assembly GCA_030450535.1 of Propionibacteriaceae bacterium. Classification (GTDB taxonomy): domain Bacteria; phylum Actinomycetota; class Actinomycetes; order Propionibacteriales; family Propionibacteriaceae; genus Propioniciclava. The sequence goes on along the minus strand of JAKDIK010000057.1, from coordinate 4,322 downwards.
CGAGGGCGTGGCCTGCTACGAGATCTTCATCGCCTCGCTGCTGAGCCTCACCGACAATCTCGTCGAGGGCGCCGTCGTGCCGCCGGCGGACGTGGTGCGCCACGACGGTGACGACACCTACCTCGTCGTCGCGGCCGACAAGGGGACGGCCTCGTTCTCCGACATCGCCAACCGGATCTCCGTCGAGCGTGGGTTCTGGCTCGGGGACGCGTTCGCGTCCGGCGGCTCGGTGGGTTATGACCACAAGGCCATGGGCATCACCGCCCGCGGCGCGTGGGAGTCGGTCAAGCGCCACTTCCTGGAGCTGGGCGTCGACTGCCAGGCCGAGGACTTCACCTGCGTCGGCATCGGCGACATGAGCGGCGACGTGTTCGGCAACGGCCTCCTGCGCTCCGAGCACACGCGCCTGGTCGGCGCCTTCAACCATCTGCACGTCTTCTGCGATCCGAACCCGGACGCCGCGGCCTCCTTCGCCGAGCGGCGCCGGCTGTTCGAGCTGCCCCGGTCGAGCTGGGCCGACTACGACGCCTCGCTGATCTCGGCGGGCGGGGGTGTGTGGCCGCGCAGCGCGAAGTCGATCCCGGTCACCCCCGAGCTGCGGCAGGCGCTCGGGCTGGACGCCGGCGTCTCGTCCCTGCCGCCCAACGAGCTGATCCGCGCCATGCTGGGCGCGCCCGTCGACCTGCTCTGGAACGGCGGCATCGGTACCTACGTCAAGGCGACCGACGAGACGCACACCGACGTCGGCGACAAGGCCAACGACGCCGTGCGCGTCAACGGAGCCGACGTGCGCGCCCGCGTGGCGGGCGAGGGCGGCAACCTCGGCTGGACGCAGGCGGGGCGCATCGAATTCGCGGCTCGCGGCGGGCGGATCAACACCGATTTCATCGACAACTCCGCGGGGGTGGACACCTCCGACCACGAGGTGAACATCAAGATCCTGCTGCAGCCCGAGGTGGCGGCGAAACGGCTGGACGCCGACGCGCGGGCCGAGCTGCTCGCGTCCATGACGGACGAGGTCGCCGCGCTGGTGCTCACCCACAACGTCGATCAGAACATCGCCTTGTCGATCAGCGAGGCGATGACCGGCGAGATGGCCAGCGCGCAGGAGTCCTGGATGCGGGCGCTGGAGGCCGACGGGCTGCTCGATCGCGAGCTGGAGGGGCTGCCCGATCGGGAGGAGATGGAGCGGCGCATCGAACACGGCGAGGGCCTGGCCCGCCCCGAGCTGGCTTCTCTGATGGCGTGGACGAAGATCCGGCTGGAGCAGTTGGTGCTGGCCTCCCGGCTGCCCGACGACCCGTACCTGGCCGACCGGCTCGTCACCTATTTCCCGAAGGCGCTGCGCGAGCGGTTCGCCGAGGCGATGGTCGATCACCCGCTGCGGCGCGAGATCGTGACGATGGTGACGGTGAACCGGTTCGTGAACTCCCAGGGGATCTCGGCGTTCCACCGGCTGTCGGAGGAGACGAACTCCGAGGTCGGGGAGGTCGTGCGGGCGCAGCTGGCGGCGCGCACCATCTTAGCCGTGGCGCGCGACGAGCTGGCACTGCCCGGCTTGGGCGTGGACGCCGCGACCGAGGTGCGCCTGCGCGTGGAACTGCAGCGGATGGTCGAGCGGACGACGCGCTGGCTGCTGCACAACCGGCGCGGCGAGCTGGACATCAAGCGGGAGGCCGCGACGTTCACCGACGCGGTCGCCGCGGTGCGGGCCCTGATGGCGCAGGTGTGCACCCCCCGCCAGCGCGAGAGGCTCGGCGAGGATGCCCGCGAGCTGGTGGCGGCCGGAGTGCCGGCCGAGCTGGCCGAACGGGTGGGGGAGGCGCGCTACACGCACCTGGCGCTGTCGATCGTTCAGTTGGCCGCCGAGACGGGGCGCGACCTCGGTCTCGTCGCCCGCGTGTTCTTCGCGCTCGCCGAGCGGCTCGGGCTCGATCTGGTGCTGGAGCGGGTCAACCAACTGCCTCGCCTGGACCGCTGGGACACCATGGCGCGCGCCGCCCTGCGCGACGATCTCGCCCGGCTGCAGTCCGACCTGACGCGGGCGGCACTCGCGGCGGACGCCGACGGCGAGGACGCCGACGAGGTCGTCCGGGCCTGGGAGGCGACCGCCGGGGGAGTCGAGCGCGAGGCGTCCGAGCTGCGTGAGATCACCGGCGACGACACGTCCTTGGCGCGCATGTCGGTGGCGCTGCGGACGATCCGGACGCTGTTGGTGTGAGCGCCGGCTCCCGGCGCCTGGGCAGATCCGCACAGGCGAGGGGATTGGTCCGACGCGTCGGAACCTGGCGTACCGCCTGATCGGGTTGAATGACCCCATGCGGATCGACCTCCACACCCACTCGCTGGTCTCCGACGGCACCGACACCCCGACGCATCTGGTGCGCAAGGCGGCCGCCGCGGGACTGGACGCCGTGGCGCTGACCGACCACGACACGTTCGACGGGATCGCCGAGGCCAAACTCGCGGCCGAGGCCCTCGGCGTGGAGGTGCTCGGTGGGGTGGAGATGTCGACGCAGTTGGGCGGCAAGTCGGTCCACGTGCTCGGGTACGGCTGCGATCCGCATGATCAGGTGCTGCTCGAGGAACTGGCGCGGGTCCGGGTGGGGCGCAGCGACCGCGTCCCAGCGATGGTCGCGAGGCTGACCGAACTCGGGCTGCCGTTGAGCGTCGACGATGTGCTCGCCCAAGCCGGCGGGGCGTCGCTCGGACGCCCCCACGTGGCGGACGCGATGGTGGCGAAGGGCTACGTGGCGCGGCGCGACGAGGCGTTCGAGAGGTATCTGTACGAGGGCGGTCCGGCGTACGTGGACCGGTACTGCACTCCGCTGTCGGCCGCGATCGACCTTATCCACGAGGCCCGCGGTGTGGCGGTGCTCGCCCACCCGTGGGGACGCGGCCGGCGCGAGGACCTGCCCGAGCCGTACCTGGCCGAGCTGGCCAACGAGTACCGGCTGGATGGCGTGGAGGTCGATCACCCCGACCACGACGACGCGACCCGCGCCGAGCTGCGGGCGCTGGCGTCCGCCCTCGGCCTGCTCGCCACCGGCTCCAGCGACTATCACGGCCTGGGCAAGACCCGGAACCCGCTCGGGGTGTTCACGACCGATCCGGACGTGTACGCCGAGATCGGACGCCGCATTCGCGCGCGGGGTGGTGTCGCGTGAACGCCGTGGTGGTGGCGGTCCTCGTCATGCTCGTGCTGTCGTTCGCGCGGGTGCACGTGGTGATGGCGCTGATCATCGGCTCGATCGTGGGTGGGTTGCTGGCCGGGTTGGGCATCGAGGCGACGATGGCGTCCTTCACCGCGGGCATGGCCAACGGCGCCTCGATCGCGTTGTCCTACGCCGTCCTGGGCGCGTTCGCCGTGGCCATCGCGCACTCGGGCCTGCCGCAGGCGTTCGCCGGTTGGGTGACCCGCCAAGCCGGCTCGGGCGGGAGCCCCCGCCGGGGCCTGTGGCTCAAGTGGGGGCTGCTGGCCGTGGTGCTCGCGGCGGCGATCATGAGCCAGAACGTGGTGCCCATCCACATCGCGTTCATCCCGCTGCTCATCCCCCCGCTGCTGGTCGCGTTCAACCGGTTCGGCGTGGACCGACGGGCGCTCGCCTGCATCCTGACCTTCGGGCTCGTGACCACCTACATGTACCTGCCGTACGGCTTCGGCAACGTGTTCCTCAACGAGATCCTGCTGCGCAACATCAGCAACGCCGGTCTCGACACCTCCGGCATCAACGTGCTCGCGGCCATGGGCATCCCGGCTCTGGGCATGGTGGCGGGGCTGCTCATCGCCGTGTTCGTCACCTACCGGCGGCCGAGACGCTATGAGGACCTGCCGGTGGCCGGCGAGGAGGACACCCCCCAGGCCGGACCCGTCAGCGCATTCCGGGTCGGGGTGGCGCTGGCCTCGGTGGTCCTGGCGCTCGTGATCCAGATCTGGGCGGATTCGCTGTTGCTCGGCGCGCTCGTGGGGTTCGCGGTGTTCCTCGCGACGGGTGTCGTGCGCTGGGGCGAGTCCGGATCCGTGTTCAACCGGGGCATCCAGATGATGGCCATGATCGGCTTCATCATGATCGCCGCCCAGGGCTTCGCGCAGGTGATGAGCGACACCGGGGACGTCGAGCCCCTGGTGACGACCACCGCGGAGCTCTTCGCCGGCAACCGCGTGATCGCGGCCTTCGTGATGCTGCTGGTCGGGTTGCTGGTGACCATGGGCATCGGCTCGTCCTTCTCGACGCTGCCGATCATCGCGACCATCTACGTGCCGCTGTGCCTGTCGCTGGGCTTCTCGCCGCTGGCCACGGTGGCGCTGATCGGTACGGCGG
>JAKDIK010000279.1 GCA_030450535.1 Propionibacteriaceae bacterium | reverse complement strand
TGGGGGAGACCACTCGACGGACGCCGCCCGTGCGCGTCAGCCGACGGTGTCGTTGGCCTCGGTGACCGCCTGGTTCCAGGAGTCCTCGGCGGTGGTCGACTTGTCCACGTCGACGCGGCCGATGGCCGTCCCGACGATGGTGTTCAGGGCGAAGTAGTGCTCACCCTTGAACGGCTGGGTTTCGACGGCCGCGGCGCGGTTCTTGAAGATCTCGCCGACCGGCGCGTCGTTGAAGAACGCGTTGGTCGCGGCGGCGAGCTCGGAGCTGGCCTGGGCCTCGACCTGGCTCGGGAAGTTGCCCTTGCTGGCGAACGCCTTGAGCTGCTGCTCGGGGGCGGTCAGCCAAGCGGCGAACTCCGTCGCCTCCTGGACGTGGGCGCCCGCCGCCGGAACGGTCAGGTACGAACCGCCCCAGTTGCCACCGCCGCCGGGGAAGGTGTCGGCGACGTCCCAGTTGGTCTGACCCGCGGCGTTGCCCTCGATGACGCCGAGCATCCAGCTCGGGCATTGCATGGTGGCGAAGCCGCCGGACTGGAACGCGTTGACCCAGTCGGTGCCCCACTGACCCAGGCCGGCGGAGAGACCGTCGTCGACGGACGCCTGCAGCGTGCTGTCGTACAGCTCCTTGATCTGGGTGTTGTCGCCGAGCGGGATGACGGTCTCGGTGCCCGTGGTCGAGGAGTACGGGTTGGCGAGCTGCTGGACGCGTGCGTTCATGACCGCGCCGGCCGAGTCGTACCAGCCGACGTCGGGGGTGGCGGCGTGGAACTGCTTGCCCACCTCGAAGTAGTGGTCCCAGTCGCCGTCGAGAAGCGTCTTGACCTCGCCGCGCTCGGACGGGAGCCCGGCGGCTGCGAAGAGGTCCTTGCGGTAGCAGGTGGCCTCGGGGCCGATGTCGGTGCCGTAGCCGAGGAGCTGGCCGTCCTCGGTCGTGGCCGCGGCCGTGACCCAGTCGAGCCAGCGTCCGTCGACGTCGCTGGAGGAGAGGTCGGCGAACTGGCTGGCGAGCGGCTTGAGTTCGGCGAGCCAGTCGCTGTCGACGGCCTGGATGTCGGGCAGCCCCGAGCCGCCGGCGGCGAGGCGCGTGAGCAGGTTCTCGTGGGCCTCGGTGGACTGGCCGGCCTTCTGGTGCTCGATAGTAACGCCCGGGTGGGACGCCTCGTACTCGGCGAACATCTCGTCGGTGTAGCCGAACTCGTTGAAGGTGGCGAGCGTGAGGGTGACGTTGTCGGCGGGGGCGGTGCCGCCGTCGGGGGTGCTGGTCGTGGTGGCCGGGGTTCCGGAGGTGCAGGCCGACAGGGCGAGCGCTGTGACGGCCGCCGCGGCCACGCCTGCGAAGACGCGAGTGCGCATGGGGACTCCTTTGTCATCCCGGTCGGGTCGGGCCGGGACATGGTGATGGGTCGAGGCGAGCTCACTCTCTGGGTGAGAGCGCTCTCACAGCAGGGATACTTGCCTGAGAGCGCTCTCATGTCAAGGGGAGGAGGCGGGTGATTCTTTGGGGCCGGTTAAGGTCTCCTGCATGATCTCGCCGGAGCTTGCGACCCAGTTGGACGCCGCGCGGCGCGCCCGCGGGCTGGCGTGGGAGCCGGAGTCCGGGGACCGTTTCGTGATCCCGAACCGGGAGATCGAGGACATCTTCGTGGTGGCGGAGATGACGATCGAGGTGCACGAGTTGGCGAGCGGGTCGGTGATCCGGTTCAACGGAACCACCGAGTGGGCGCTCGATTCGATCCCGGCCGCCGAGGTGCTCTGGCTGCCGCGCGAGGCGCAGCTGCGCGACCTGGTGGGCGACGCCTTCGCGCGTCTGGAGCGATTGCCCGGGGAATTCGGCGAGCCCTTGGGGTTCGCGGTGGTGCTGGCCAACGGGGAGCGGCATGTGGACGTCGATCCCGAGGACGCCTACGCCCGGGCCCTCCTGGCGGCGTGGTCGTGAGCTGATCCCCGAGCCGGCCTCCGCGCCGGGCATCGGGCGTCAGCGCAGGGTGTCCAGGAGCCGGACGGCCTCGTCGATGTAGGCCTCGCGCTGCAGCGTCGGGTCGAGGGTGCGCTGGGCGAGCAGGCCCATGGCCTGGCCGACGGCCACCTGGGCGAGCGGCAGGGCGCGGGCGGACGCCTCGGCGTCCGGGATCCCGTGGCTGCGCAACCATGCCTCGATGAATTGCACCGGCACGTCGCGCACCGCCAGCATCAGGCTCAACAGCATCCGACTCAGCTCGGGGTCGGTCGACGAACCGGCCCAGAGCTGCACGATCAGCGCGGAGTCGATCCGGCCGCTGAGCACGGCGTCCGCCACCTCGCGGAACAGTCCGCCGGGGGAGAGCGGCTCGGTGCGCGGCCGGGTGAGGATCGCCGTGATCGGCTCCGCGATCGCGTGTTTCGCCACCGCGATGACGACGTCGTTCTTGTTGGTGAAATGGTGGTAGATCGTGCCGGCCGACGTGCCCGACTCGGCGACGATGGTCGAGATGGACGCCGCATGGACGCCCTTCTCGCGGATGAGGCGGGTGGCGGCGGCCACGATGTCGTCGCGTTTCGTCGATGTTCTGGCCATGGCCTTCCCTCTGCTCACCCGACACACTACTGTATGTAGTACTAGAACGATCGTTCGGTTACGGGAGCGTAAACATGACGGAGCTGGCGCTGGGCCTCGACATCGGCTCGACCACCGTGAAGGCCGTGGTGCTCGACGGCGACGAGATCGTCTTCTCCGACTACCGGCGCCACCACGCCGACGTGCGCGGCGAACTGCGCCAGCTCGTGGTCGACGTCTCGGCGCGCCATCCCGGGGCCCCCATGCGCGTGGCCGTGACGGGCTCGGGCGGCCTGAGCGTTGCGCAACTGATCGGTGTGGAATTCGTCCAGGAGGTGATCGCCGCCACCGAAGCCGTCGAGCGTCGCCACCCCGAAGCCGACGTTGTCATCGAGCTCGGCGGCGAGGACGCCAAGATTACCTACCTCAAGCCGACCCCCGAACAGCGCATGAACGGCACCTGCGCCGGCGGCACGGGTGCGTTCATCGACCAGATGGCCACCCTGCTGCACACCGACGCCCCCGGCCTCAACGAGCTCGCCGCCAACCACGAGAACATCTATCCCATCGCCAGCCGCTGTGGCGTCTTCGCCAAGACCGATCTGCAGCCCCTCATCAACCAGGGGGCCGCCCACACCGACCTCGCGGCGTCCGTCTTCCAGGCGGTGGCCACCCAGACCATCGCCGGGCTCGCGTGCGGGCGTCCGATCAAGGGCAACCTGCTCTTCCTCGGTGGCCCCCTCCACTTCCTGCCCGAACTCCGCGCGGCCTACGAGCGCCAGCTCGCCGGCAGCGTCGACACCTTCGTCACCCCGCCGCAGGCGCAGCTCTACGTGGCGCTCGGCGCCGCGATGCTCGCGTCCGGTGACGGCGTCTGGTGCCGCGATCTCGTCGGACGCCTCACCGCGCGCACCGTGCTGCTACCACTGGCCTCCGCCACGATGGCGCCGCTGTTCGCCTCGGACGCCGACCGCGCGGCCTTCGCCGCCCGGCACGCTGCCGCGGTGATTCCGCAGGGCGACCTCAGCCAGGCGTCCGGGGCGTGCTTCCTGGGCATCGACGCCGGCTCGACCACGATCAAGGCGGTCGTCACCAACGCCGACGACGAGATCCTGTTCAGCCACTACGCCGGAAATCAGGGCGATCCGGTGACGGCTGCGGTCGCCATCGCCCGGCGGGTGCTGGCGGCCCTCCCGCCGGGCGCGTTCCTCGGGCGCGCGTGCGTGACCGGCTACGGCGAGGGCCTCGTCCAGGCCGC
>JAKDIK010000056.1 GCA_030450535.1 Propionibacteriaceae bacterium | reverse complement strand
GCGGTCATGGCCGGCGGCCGAACCCCAGCCGCGCCTGCGGCAGGGCCGACTTGGGCGCGCCGGGCACCTCGGCGTCCGGGCGGCGCAGGTACAGCGGCTCGCGGCCGGCGTCCGGCAGGTCGAGCCCGCGCGCGACGAGCGTGGCGGCGTCCAGGACGGTCGGTCCGGAGGGCTCCCCCACCAGGTGCGCCCCGGGACCGCCGAGCGGCAGGGGCGGGACGCGGTCGGCGGGGCTGACGTGCGGGCCGTCGACGCGGACGCCGCGCGCATAATGCGCCCAGTACACCTCTTTGCGCCGGGCGTCGGAGACCACGACGAATTCGTCGGGGGCTCCGGACCCGGCCCACTGCGCGGCCACGACGTCGAGAGAGCACACCCCGTGGACGCCGACGCCCAACACCTCGCCCAGCGTGAGCGCGGTGACGACGCCGACGCGCAGGCCGGTGAACGGTCCGGGGCCGACCCCCACGACGATGCCGGTGAGATCGCCCGGGGTCAAAGCGGCGGACGCGAGCAACTGCCGCACCAGAGGCATCAGCTCCTCGGCGTGGGCGCGGGTGTCGTCCACGACGGCGGTCAGCGGCGCACGCCCGGCCACGGCGAGGCCCGCCACGACGACGGTCGAGGTGTCGAGTCCGAGCACGGCGGTCATGGGGTCTCCTTCGCGGCGGCCACCAGGCCGGCACGGTCGAAGCGGTCGCCGAGGGGGGTGAGGAAGACCCAGCGGGTCTCGTCGGCGGGGTCGAGGCCGCGGCGGATGTCGATCTCGAGGCGGTCGGACGCCAGCGGCTCGGCCACGCCGGCGCCCCACTCGACCAGGGTCACCGACCGCGGCAGGGAGGCGTCCAGGTCGAGGTCGTCCAGCTCGGCGAACGAGCCGAGCCGGTAGGCGTCCACGTGGACGAGATCCGGCCCGCCGGTGGTCGACGGATGGATGCGGGCGAGCACGAACGTGGGCGAGATCACGGCCCCCTCCACCCCGAGGCCGGCGCCGGCAAGACCACCCTCACCCAGGGCATCGGCGCCGAGGTCACCGGTCGCGATGATGAGGTCACCGGGGGCGAAGAGCCCCGCGAGGCGGACGCCGAGTGCGCGCATGGCGTCGGCGTCCGGCACCGTGACGCTGACCGGCAGCGGCCGGCGCAGCACGTGGCAGTCCCCCTCGCTGCCGTCGACGGTGAAGCCGTGCCGCTGCCACCAGCGCCGCAGGTGCGGATACTCCTTGCGCGCGAGCAGGTGGACCTCGACCTCGTTGCGCGCCGCGAGCAGGTCGACGATCACGCCGATGAGGAAGGAGGCGACCCCCTGGTCGCGGTGCTCGGGCAGGACGCCGACGCGCCCGATCCGCAGGCTGTCGTCGTCGCGGCGGGTGACCAGGGTGACCCCGACGGGCTCGTCGTCGATGGTGGCGAAGTAGCCGCCGCCCTCCTCGGCCACGCGGCGCACGTCGTCGACGTCGTCGGCCAGCGCCTGGGCCTGCGCGCCGATCACCGGCCGGGCCGCGAACGCCCGCTGCACGATGTCGAGGGCCAGCGCGGCCTCGTCCGGCCGTAGCAGGCGGACGCCCAACCGCCGGCCGTCGGCCAGGGTGGCCGCGGCCAGATCGAGGGCAGCGTCAGACATCGGGTTCCTTCGGTGGGAGGCTGCGAGAGCCCCACCATCGTACTGCCCGGGCGATCCGGCCCCTTGAGGACTCATGCGCGGCGTGGTGGGTCCGGTGTCAGGGCATGCCTGCCAGCTCGCCGAGGCGTGGTCGGTCGTGTGCGTCTCAATGCTGCAAAAGGGTCGTCCAGGCCACTGTTTTGCAGCATTGAGACGCACACAGGCGCCGCGCCCACGACCCGATCCGCGTCCACGACCAGCCCCGGCTCGCTCAGTCCCACTGACGCCACGCGGCACCCTTGTCGGCGGACTGGGCGCGATGGACTCGATGTCGGGGCACATCGTTCACCGGTGCGTCGTGAACACGTCACGCAACTCTCCGGTTCCCTCCACCCACGCTTGGTGCCATGGAGACATGCGTGTGGCGATCATCACCGAGTCCTTCCTGCCCGAGGTCAACGGCGTCGTCAACTCGGTGCTGCGGGTGCTCGACCACCTCATCGACCACGGCCACGATGTGCTCCTGCTCGCTCCGGACGCGCCCGGCGCGCCCTTGGACTACCGAGGCGTCCGCGTCGTCGGCATGACGTCGATGCCCCTGCCGGGTTATCAGCAGGTACGCCTGTGCGCGACGCCGCAGTTCGTCCTCGAGCAGACGCTCGCCGAGTTCGCTCCCGACGTCGTCCACCTCGCCTCCCCCATCAACGTCGGCCTCCGCGGCGCGCTGGCGGCGGACGCCCTCGGCATCGCTTCGGTCGCGGTCTACCAGACCGACGTGCCCGGCTATGCCGCCCGCTACGGCGTTCCGACGTTCGAGACGTTCCTGTGGCAGCGGGTCCGCATCACCCACACGAGCGCCACCCTCACCCTCGCGCCCAGCTCGGCCAGCATCGAGCAGCTGCGTGGCCTCGGCGTCCACCACCTCGCCCGCTGGGGGCGCGGCGTCGACTCCAGCCTGTTCCATCCCGGACGCCGTGACGAGACCTGGCGCACGAGCATCGCCCCGCCCGACCACCGCATCGTGGGCTTCGTCGGGCGCCTCGCCCCCGAGAAGCAGGTGGCCGACCTGACCGCGATCGCCGACGTGCCGGGCGTGACGACGGTGATCGTCGGCGACGGACCCGAGCGGCCAGCGCTCGAGGCCGCGCTCCCCCACGCCGTCTTCACCGGCCAGCTGCGGGGGGAGGACCTGGCCCGCGCCGTGGCGTCCTTCGACGTCTTCGTCACCCCCGGAGAATTGGAGACCTTCGGCCAGACGATCCAAGAAGCGATGGCGTCCGGCGTCCCCGCGATCGCGCCGGCCTCCGGGGGCCCGGTGGACCTGATCGATCCCAGCCGCACGGGCTGGCTGTACTCCCCCGGTGACCTCGCCGGGCTCCGTGCCCACGTCGCCGACCTCATCGGCGACGACACCAAACGGCGTGCCATGGGCGACGCCGCCCGCAACGCCATGGAGCCGCGCACGTGGCCAAGCCTGTGCCGCCAGCTCATGGGCCACTACCGCAGCGCCATCGACCTGCGGCGCGACCGAGCCGTGCGCAGCCTCACCGCCGCTGGCCGTCGCGTCTGAGGACTGCCCCCGGTTCAGGACGCGAGCAATTCCACGCGGACGCCGACGCGCTCGTGTCCAGAGCACAGGCCTCGGCGGGACGACTCACCGCCGCCCCGCATCCAGCAGCGCGAACACCTCGTCATCGGTGACCGGGGTCGTGCCGCGCGAAACTAGACGCCCGTCACGGTCCCGCTCCAGCCGCGCGGTCCGACCGCCGGGAGTGATCTGCACCCCACTGCCATAGGCGGAAATGTCGACCACGGTGCCCGGGGTGAGCCCCAGCGCATCGCGCAGCGCCTTGGGCACGACAACGCGCCCGACCGCGTCCACCACGGATTCCATGGGTAGACGCTACCAGTCAGCTCCCAGCGGGCCTCAGCCCTCGCACACCACCATCGCCACGGCGACGCCGGCGTCGTGGCTGATCGACACGTGCAGGCGGCTGACGCCGAGCTCCTCCATGCGTTCGGCGACGGTGCCGGTGACCACCAGCGAGGGGCGTCCGGTCTCGTCCGAGAGCACCTCGCAATCCGGCCAGCGCAACCCGAGCGGCGCCCCGAGCGCCTTGGCGAGCGCCTCCTTGGCGGCGAAACGACCGGCGAGCGTCTGCTCGCTCCCCCGCTGTTCGGACAGGGTGAAGACCCGGTCCACGAAACCGGGCCGCGCGCACGCGTCCCGGATGCGATCGATCGCGCAGACGTCGACTCCGATGCCCAGGATCACGCCCGCCCTCTTATTCGACGGTGACGGACTTGGCCAAGTTGCGGGGTTGGTCGGCGTCGTGGCCGAGCAGGGTTGCCAGTTCGCACGCGAACAACTGCAGCGGGATCGTCGCCAGCAGCGGCTGCAACAGCGTGGACGCCTGCGGCAGCCGGATGATGACGTCGGCGTAGGGATCGACCTCGTGGTCGCCCTCCTCCACCAGCACGATCGTGCGCGCCCCGCGCGCCCGCACCTCCTGGATGTTCGAGATGACCTTGTCGTGCAACTGATCGCGGCCCTGCGGCGGCACGATGACGAACACCGGCAGGTCCTTCTCCACGAGCGCGATCGGACCATGCTTGAGCTCCCCGGCCGGGAAGCCCTCGGCGTGCAGGTACGCGATCTCCTTGAGCTTCAGCGCACCCTCGAGCGCGACGGGATAGCCCACGTGCCGGCCGAGGAACAGCACGGTGCGGACGCCGCGCAGCTCGGCCGCCAGATCGAGCACCTGCTGTTGGGCGTCGAGCACCTGCTGGATCCGCTCCGGCATCGCCTCGAGTTCCGTCATCACCGTCGCGATCTCGTCGCCGAACTTCGTGCCCCGCACCTGCGCGAGGAAGAGCCCGAGCAGGTAGCAGGCCGCCACCTGGGTGAGGAAACCCTTCGTGGACGCCACCCCGATCTCCGGACCGGCGTGGGTGTAGAGGACGGCATCCGACTCGCGCGGGATGGTCGCGCCGTTGGTGTTGCAGATCGCGATCACCTTGGCCCCCTGGACGCGGGCGTGCCGCACGGCCATGAGGGTGTCGGCGGTCTCGCCCGACTGGGAGATCGTGACCACGAGCGTGCGGGGGTCGATGATCGGATCGCGATAGCGGAACTCGGAGGCGATCTCGACCTCGCAGGGCACGCGCGTCCAGTGCTCGATGGCGTACTTGGCGACCAGTCCGGCGTAGTAGGCCGTGCCGCACGCGACGATGACGATCTTGTCGATCATCCTCAGCTCGTCCTCGCCGATGCGCAGCTCGTCCAGCGTCAGCCGGTGATCGGCGTCGAAGCGGCCCAGCAGCGTGTCGGCGACCGCCTTGGGCTGCTCGTGAATCTCCTTGCGCATGAACCAGTCGTAGCCACCCTTCTCGGCGGCCGAGAGATCCCAGTCGACGTGGAACGGCTTGCTGGGCGCAGGGTTGCCGTCGAAGTCGGTGACCGTGTAGCTGTCCCGCGTCACGTCGACGAGCTGATCCTGGCCCATCTCGACGGCCTCGCGGGTGTACTCGATGAACGCGGCGACGTCGGACGCCACGAACATTTCGCCGTCCCCCACACCGACGACCAGCGGGCTGTTGCGCCGCGACGCGACGATGCGATCGGGCTGCTGGGCGTCCAGCGCCACGAGCGTGAACGCACCCTCCAGCCGGCGGCTCACGGTGCGCAGGGCGTCCGCGAGATCAGCGCCGGCGTCCACCTCGCGGCCGACGAGTTGCGCCGCAACCTCGGAGTCGGTCTCGGAGCTGAACTCCACCCCGGCCGCCTCCAGCTCCGCGCGCAGCGGCGCGAAGTTCTCGATGATGCCGTTGTGCACGAGCGCGACACGTCCGGACGCCGACACGTGCGGGTGGGCGTTGGCGTCGGTGGGCGCGCCGTGGGTGGCCCATCGGGTGTGCCCGATGCCGTAGGACGCCGCGGGCAGCGGGGACGCCGCCAGCTCGGCCTCGAGGTTGGCGAGCTTGCCCGCCTTCTTGCGAAAACCCAGCTCGCTGTCGGACACCACCGCGACGCCGGCCGAGTCATACCCCCGGTATTCCATGCGCCGAAGCCCGTCGATCACGATCTTCTGCGCCTCGCGAGGCCCCACGTACCCGATAATGCCGCACATGGACCGCAGCCTATCGCCGCAACCCCGGACCGAGGGTGAACCCCACGCCAGTGCCCCGTTGGACGAGTTCGGTCCGTACGTGAGAGCCGACCGGCTGGTCTGGTCAAAACTCTCCAGCGCCCTGCCCGTGGACCTCACCGAGGAGACCCTGCGTCGCATCCGCTCGCGCCTGGACACCATCGACATGACGACGGTGCGCGAGGTCTATCTGCCCCTCACCGAACTCATCAACCACTACGTCGAGAACACCGGGCGGCTCTACTCCCGCACCCACGACTTCCTGCGCCTGCCCGTCGGGCGGACGCCGTTCGTGATCGGCGTGGCGGGCTCGGTGGCGGTCGGCAAGTCGACCACCAGCCGGCTGTTGCGCGAGCTGTTGGCCCAACTGCCCGGACGCCCACGGGTCGAGATGGTCACCACCGACGGGTTCCTGTTTCCCAACGCCGAGCTCGAGCGGCGCGGGATCATGGACCGCAAGGGCTTCCCCGAGAGCTACGACCGCCAGGGCCTCCTGCGCTTCGTCATGGACGTGAAATCGGGCGCTCCCGAGGCCGTCGTCCCGGTCTACAGCCACCTGCAGTACGACATCGAGCCGAGCCGGTTCACGACGGTCCGCCAGCCCGACATCCTCATCGTCGAGGGCCTCAACGTGCTGCAGCCGGCGCGCCGCCGTCCGGACGGCTCCATGGCGTTGGCCGTCAGCGACTTCTTCGACTTCACCGTCTACGTGGACGCCGACGAGGACCTGCTGCGACGGTGGTACCTCGAACGGTTCCGGCGCCTGCGCGAGACCGCCTTCCGTGATCCGCGGTCGTTCTTCACCCGCTACGCCCAGCTCGACGAACCGGACGCCCTCGCCTACGCCGAGCGGATCTGGGACACGATCAACGGCCCGAACCTGACCGAGAACATCCTGCCCACGCGGGGCAGGGCGACGACGATCCTGCGCAAGGGCGCCGACCACGACATCGAGTGGATCCGCATCCGCAAGGTGTGATGCCCGGCGCGGGGATGCGCAGGCCGTGAGGTCAGGCCGTGAGGTCAGGCCGTAATGCCCAGTCGGCCGCCGAGCCAGTCCAGTTGATCGGAGAGCGCCGTCGACCAGACGTTCCAGCCGTGGCCGCCCGGGTAGGTGCGCAGCTCTGTGGTCATGCCTGCCGCCCGGGCCGCCGCGTCCAACTGCTGGGCGGCCGGCAGGTAGGCCGGATCGTCGGCCCCCACCGAGAAGATCCCGGCGATCCCCGGGTAGGTGTTGCGGCCCAGCAACGTGAGCGGGTCATTGGCCTCGTACGCGGCGCGGTCGCCGCCGAAGCCCTGGGCGATCGTCTGCTCCTCGGAGCCCAGCGTGGGGTGCAGCTCGCCGGACAGGTCGAGGAAGCTGTGATACTGCGTCGGGTCACGGGTGACGACCTGCAACGCGCAGGTGCCGCCGTTCGAAAGGCCGGCGATCGCCCAGCGCGACCGGTCGGTGTCCACCTGGAAGTTCCGGGTGATCGAGTCGGGCACGTCGGACTGCAGGTAGGTTGCGACCCGTCCCAGGTGGGCGTCGCTGCACAAGGGGTTGGCGGCGGCGCTGCCCAAGGGGTCGGGAATGACGACGACGGGGGCGAGACCCTCATGTGTCATGGCCCAGGCGTCCATCGTCGTCTGCAGAGAACCGGCCGTGAGCCAATCGCGGGGCTCGCCCGGCTGCCCGGCCAGCAGCACCAACACCGGCAGCACGGGGCGCCGCGCGGTGAGGTAGGCGGGCGGCAGGTAGACCAAGCCGGTGCGCGGGACGAACGCCGGGTCGCTGGCCGGGATCTCCGCGGTGATGACCTGCCCGGTCGCCGGCATGTCCGCCGGTGGCGTCCAGGACGCGAGCAGCGGACCCGCCGGTCGCGGCGCGTCACCCGGATCGTTCTGCGCGGCAGGGAGTTGGCCCATGGTCGCTGTCCGGTATCCCACGCCGAGGGCGGCGGCCAGGGTCGGGTAGGCGCCGAAGTGGGCGTTGATCGCCAGGAGTGCCGCGAGGGCCACGGCGACGACCCCACCCATCGACCCCGCTGCGGCACCGATGGCACGACCGACGCCCCGGCGGGGCTCCCGCTGGCGCCGGCGTCGGGTCACCGCCTGCGCCACGACCACGGCGCATGCTCCGAGCCAGGCCCAGACGTAGCGTCCGATGCCGTCCGCGACGGGGTGCCACGCCACGTCCACCGCCCACCACGCCAGCACGCCAACCACCGGACCGGCGGCGACGACCAGTACCTGGGTGAACCAGCGCAGGTGCCGGGTGCGGAACCACCACAACAGTCCCGCGACGATCAGCGTCACGGAGATGGCCAGGGGCGCGGCCCACCACCCCAGCAGCGGAATGGCCCTCAGTGCGTCAGTCACGGCTCACCAACCTCTGGGCGAAGCGTGCCGCATCCGCCGCGCCGAGGTTGGGCAGGTAGGCGCGCGCGATGGCGAGGCCGACAGCGGGGGCGTCCACCAGGTCGGGCACAGCGAGGTACAGCGGCACGAACCGCGGGCCGAACTTGGCCTTGAAGGCCAGCAGCGACCGGAAGCCGTAGACGGGCTCCAGCAGGGCGCCCAGCACGTCGAGCACCCCGTCGACCCGCGAGGACGAGGACACGTGGGGGTCGTCGCCGGCCTCAGCGGTGCGGGCCAGCGGCGAGCCCGACAGGGAGACGAAGGCCAGACCCTCCGCCTTCGCATCCAGGACAGCCTGGGCGATGAGGAATTCCATCGTCGACCGGAACCCGCCCTCACGCCGACGCATCACGTCGAGGGTGAGCCCCACCACCACGCCGTCGCGGTGGACCGGCAGCCACGATGTCACGCCGTGCACGGTGCCCTCCGCATCCACGGCCAGTGCCACCCGCGTCTCGTCGTCGAGCTCGGCGACCCCGCCCAGGGTGAACCCCATTTCCGGAAGGGCCTTGTCGGTCAGCCACGCCTCACAAATGGCCCGGATCTGGTCCTGGATGCCGGGCGTCGCGGCGGAGTAGGTCGTCCACATCATGCGGATGCCCTCCTTGTCCGCCCGGTTCAGCGCCGTGCGCACGTCCTGAAAGGCCTTGCCCTTGAACTCCACCCCCGGCAGGTCGATGACGGCCTCCTCCGCCACCCGGACCGTCGCCCAACCCAGCTCCTGCGCCGCCTGCGCCACCGGGGCGTGCACCGAGTAGAGCGCAGGCACCAGCGAGTGAGAGGTGCAGAAGTTGGAGAATTCGACGATCGTGCGGCGCAGATCGTCCGGGGCTGCGGCCGGCTCGGTGACCGTGAGCGCCACACCGCTCCCCGTCCGATACGCCCAGGCGGATCTCGCCTCCGCGTCGAGCCACACGTCGTTCCCGGGCCACGTGAGCATCCAACCGAGCGAACCACCGCCGCGTCGGCGGACGACGTCCGCGAGCAGCTCGCGCTCGCCGGGCCGGGTGAAGGGGTCGGCTCGCAGGGCCCGCCAGAGCAGGACGCCGACAGCAGCCCAGACCCCGATGGGCGTCCACTCCACCAGCGCGGTCGCCACGGCGGTGTTGGGTTCCAGGGTGGGGGACAGCAGCGCCAGCGCGGCCGACGGCAACAGGCGCACCAGGTGGTCCTCGGCCAGCGCCCCGGGCGAGGCCGACGGCACGAAATCGTCGGCGATGAGCATGCCCACCGACTCCACAACGACCAGCCCTGCCAGGACGACCGCCCCGGCGCGCAGCCAGAACCGAGAAAACGTGCCGGGTTCGGCGCGCACTCGGAAGCAGCGCAGGTGCAGGGCCACCTGGACGGCGAGCAGGAGCGGGACGACGAGGGGGACGATGAGACGGGCCGTCGGAGTGCCGTCCGCCGCGAAGCCGAGGGGGCCTCTGTCGTCGGCGTACGAGACGAGCCACCGGGCCACGAGGAGGTGGAGCGTGGCGATGAGGGCCATGCCGCACTGGAGAACGATGGTTCCGATCGCCGCGGCTCGGCGTCCGATGCGCAGGCCCTCGGCGAGCACGATCTGCACCAGGATCGGCAGGGCCGCGAGCAGGGTGGCTCCGATGCCGCGGCTGCGCACCTCCCACGTCGCCTGAGCGCACTCCGCGGCCCGGTTGGGGTCGGCGCACAGCGTGTTGATCGTGGCCGGATCGAAGAATCCCGGCTGCAGGCCGAACCGCGCTGCCGCCAGCGGTCCGACGGGAAACGCGGCCCACCCCGACAGCAGGGTGCCCGCGGAGACGGCCAGCACCACGAGGGCCACGATCGTCCGGGCATCGTGCCGCGTCCCGACCAGCGACCGCTGCGGCGCCTGCCCGCGCCACACCAGCAGCCCTCCCACGAGACCGGCGAGTGAGGAGACGAGCTGGGCGATGTCGTCCGCTCCCCCGCCGAAGGCGACCAACGCACTCCGCCACACGAACACCCACGTCAGGACGCGGCGCCGCCACACCGGATCCATGCGGACGCTCGCGGCGGCCAGGGCGCCGAGCACGATGCCCAGCGGGCCGCCGCACAGCGACTGCGCCAGATGGTCGCCCCAGGGCCGCTCCAGGAGAAGGATCAGCGGGTAGAGAGCCTGGAGCCCCCACATGCCCACCACCGAGGCGGCGAGGCCGGCGGCGAGGTAGCGGCGACGGCCGAGGAAGCGCTCCACCCAGGCGCCCACGACGACGGTGAGCAGCGCTTCGCCCAGGGCGGACTCGAGCGTGCGCGTCCAGACGAGCGAGGTGATCACGGTCCAGACGCGCGCCGGATCGTCCGGCTGGACGGCGAGCGCGTCCAGCCACCCCCGACCGGTCACCGCACCCGCGATACCGACCACCACGATGACGAGCGCGATTGCGGTGCTGATGGGTGCCGACGCGAGCCATTCCCACGCCCGGCCGGCAAGCCCCGCCACCCGGCCGGGGATCCCCACGCGCGTGACCGCGGTCGTCGCGGTCGCCTGCTCCATGTCGTCCCTCCCACTCGCCCCTTGGCGCTGTCGGACCGACCCTAGACGTGGACGGCTGAGAGTCACCTGTGTGCCGGGGGGGTCGGAACGAGGTTCATCCCGTGGAACGATTCCGGTACGCCCCTGGGGGCGAAGGGGCGGCCAGCAGGTGGCGTCAGGG
>JAKDIK010000278.1 GCA_030450535.1 Propionibacteriaceae bacterium | reverse complement strand
ATGCAGGCGTTCGCCGACGTCGTCCGCCAGGGCAAGGCCCTCTACATCGGCGTCAGCGAGTGGACGGCCGACCAGATCCGTGCCGGCCACGAGCTGGCCGGCCAGCTCGGCGTCCAACTCATCAGCAGCCAACCGCAGTACTCGATGCTGTGGCGGGTCATCGAGTCCGAGGTCGTGCCGGCTTGCGAGGAGCTCGGCGTCAGCCAGATCGTGTGGTCGCCCATCGCGCAGGGCGTCCTGACGGGCAAGTACGTGCCCGGCGAGGACCTGCCGGAGGGCTCTCGCGCCACGGACGCCAAGGGCGGCGCCAACATGATCAAGCGCTTCATGAACGACGACGTGCTCGCCCGCGTGCAGCAGCTCAAGCCGATCGCCGAGGGCCTCGACCTCTCGATGGCCCAGCTCGCCGTCGCCTGGGTGCTGGCGAACCCCAACCTCGCCGCCGCGATCATCGGGGCCTCGCGTCCGGAGCAGGTCACCGAGAACGTCAAGGCGTCCGGGGTCGAGATCCCCGCCGACGCCCTGGCGGCCATCGACGAGGCCCTGGGCGACGTCGTGGTGCGCGATCCGGCGATGACGGCGAAGAACGCCCCGCAGACGCGTCCGGTCTGAGCCTCAGCTCGTGGTGCGCTTCTCCGACGACGTCGGCTTCTCGCCCTTCAACAGGCGACCCGTCACGCGCTGACCGAGCTGCTCGAGCGCGAGGCGACCCACCATTTGTTGGTTGGTCGTCACGCGCTCGGTGCGGCCGGTGCCGAGGAACGACAGCGCCCAGTGCAGCAGGGTCGTCACGCGGCCCTTGAAGCCGGCGATGTAGAACAGGTGCAGCACGAGCCACATCACCCAGGCGATGAACCCGGTGAGCTCGATCCTGCCGATCTTCACCACGGCTGCGTACTTGGCGATCGTGGCCATGGACCCCTTGTCCTTGTAGGTGAACGGGGCCGGATCGACCTCGCCCTCGACCTGGGCGGCGATCCGCCGGGCGACGTACTGGCCCTCCTGGATCGCGCCCTGGGCGACGCCGGGCACGCCCTTCACGAAGGACAGGTCGCCGATGACGGTGACCTCCGGATGGCCCGGCAGGGACAGGTCGGGCTGGACGACGACGCGGCCCGCGCGATCAACCTCGGCTCCGGCCTGCTCGGCGATCTTTCGGCCGATGGGGTTGCCCTGGACGCCCGCCGCCCACACCTTCGCCGCGGCGGGAATCGTGACGGGCTCACCGTCTGAGGGCCGGTAGGTCACCGACGTCGAGTTCACGTCGGTCACGATCGAGTTGAGGATCACCTCGACGCCGGCGTCCTCCAACGACTTCTGCGTCTTGCGTCCCAGCGACGGCCCGAACGGCGGCAGCACCTGCGGCGCGCCGTCGATGAGGATGACGCGAGCCGTGCGGGTGTCGATGTTGCGAAATTGGCCCACCAGGGTCCGGGACGCCAGCTCGCGGATCTGACCCGCCATCTCGACGCCGGTCGGACCGGCACCCACGACGACGAAGGTGAGCAACATCCTGCGCTCCTCGGGGTCGGTCGCCTGCTCGGCGTGCTCGAAGGCCCAGAAGATGCGGGCGCGGAGTTCGAGCGCGTCGTCGATCGACTTCATGCCGGGCGCGAACGTCGCGAACTGGTCGTTGCCGAAGTAGGACTGGCCGGCACCCGCGGCGATGATCAGCGAGTCATACGTGAGCGCCCCCGCGGAGTCGTGGAAGCGATAGTCAACGACGCGGTTGGTGAGATCCACGTCCGTCACCAGGCCGGTGATCGTCCGCACGTTCTTGTGGCGCTTGAGGATCTCCCGGGTCGACGGCGCGATCGCCCCCTCGGACAGGATCCCCGTGGCGACCTGATAGAGCAGCGGCTGGAACAGGTGCTCGGGGCTCTTCGAGATGAGCGTGACATCGACGTCGGCCTTGCGCAGCTCCTTCGCGGCGAACAGGCCGCCGAAGCCGGAACCGATGATGACAACGTGGTGCTTGGCCATGGATGCGGAATCCCTTCTGGGTGTCGGACCGCCTCCCATTGTGAGGGAAGCCACGCCCGAGCGGCCACCCGGTGCCCAACCTGCGGCCTGCCTTCACAATGGATGACGTGAGAAGCAGTGGCCTCGCCGGGATCCCGGGGCGCGCGTCCTGGGAGCCGGGCGTGGGCGCGGAATCCGACGCAACCGGACGGGCGCCCCGTTCGTCCTTGTTCGCATGACCGCCACCACGACGCGCGACTCGGAGTTCACCGAGTTCGTTGCGACCCACTCCGGGTCGCTTCGGCACGTCGCCCGCCTGCTCAGCGGCGGCAGCGATGCCGCGGAGGATCTCCTCCAGGACGCGCTGCTGAAGACGTGGCTGCACTGGAAGCGCATCGAGCCCCGGACCGCGTGGGCGTACACCCGCCGGGTCATGGTGAATCTCGCCACCGACCGCTGGCGTCGCCGACGTTACGAGCCGGTGGTCGCCGAGGTGGGCGACTGGCGCCCGGACGCCGGCGCCGCGGCCGCGTTCGGCGCGGCCGACGACCGCTCGTTCATCGTGGACCAACTCGCCCACCTCAGCGCCCGTGAGCGCGCCATCGTGGTGCTGCGCTACTACGCGGATCTCCCCGAGGCCGAAGTCGCCGACCATGTCGGTGTGAGCGTCGGCACCGTCAAGTCCACCTGTTCCCGCGCCTTGGGCCGGCTCCGCAGCCGGAACGACGCGGCCGAGGCCACCAGGAGCCAGCCATGAGTCCTCTCGACGAGAACGAACTCCGCAGCGAGCTGTGGTATGCCCAGCCCGACTCTTCGGCGTCCGCCGACGACCTGGCCGGCCGCGTCATGGAGCGCGGACGCCGCGTCCAACGCCGCCGTGCCGTGGCCGGCGGGCTGGTCGGCGTGGTCGCCCTCGGCGCCGTCACCTTCGGCATCGGAACCCTGCTGGACAACGCCACTCAGCGCGGCGTGCCCGTCGGCCAGGTCACGGCCACGGCGTCCCCGGACCCATCGGCGTCCCCGCACCCGACGGCATCCGCGCACCCGACGGCATCCGCGACCGGTTCGGCGACACCCGCAGGCTCCACCGGCACGGCGATGCCGACCACACCGGGGTGGCCCGACTACGCCGGGGACGGGCTGTTCCCGGCCAGCTTCGGCGAACTCGGCAGCTTCCGGCTGCTGCACGAGGGCACGCCCGCGCAGGGCGAAGAAGTCACGGCATGGGAACAGACCTCCATGGCGATCCGGCTGTGCGACGAGGCACCCGCGGCCCTGGTCCACGTGGTGGCCGGGCGCCAGATCTCCGCGCGCGGGCCGGCCGACATGGGCTGGGACGAGACCGTGCTCGTGTTCCGCACGGCCGAGGCGGCGGCTGACTTCGTCCAGGCCATGCGCACCCAGACGTACAGCGACGAGACGTGCAGCGGCAACGACCAGGCGTCCGATTACCGCGATCAGTGGCGCACGAACGACCTCGCCGGGCTCGGCGACGAGGCTCTGGCGTTGAGCTGGTGGTCGGAGCGCCAGGTGGACGGCGCGTGGTTCGAGGCGCCCGGCGGCTCGCTGTCGGTCACCGTGCGCCAAGGCCGGGCGGTCTACACCGGCACCACGTTCGGTGAATACGTGGGCGACCCCATGGACGTCGATGCCCTCGACGAGCTCCGCCCGTTCCTGACGGACGCCCTCGCCCAGCAGTGCCCGTGGCCGGGGGGCTGCCGGTAACCAGCGACGCCGCTGCGGCTCCGGCGGTGCCGGGGCTCCGACGGCTCTGGCAGTGCCGACACTCAACTTTCTGACGGCAAAGCAGGGATCCGAGGGCTATCTGCTGTCAGAAGGTTGAGTGTCGGCGGGGGCACGCGGA
>JAKDIK010000277.1 GCA_030450535.1 Propionibacteriaceae bacterium | reverse complement strand
CGTTCCAGTGGTGGAGGATCGTGGATGCCGAATGGGGGAGGGAGGAGGAGGTGGCGATGGGACGGCTGCGACGCACCGTGTGGCCGGAGCTGGTGGACGCCGAGGAGCCGGGCCGACTGGTGGGGTTCTCCGCGGCGGCCGTCGTCGTGGGGGTGCTCACCGGTCTGGTGGCAGCGGGGTTCCGGCTGGCGTTGGACGCCGCCGGCCACGGCCGCGGCTTGCTGATCGCGTGGGCGCACGGATCCCCGGTGCTCGGTTTGCTGCTCGTCGCGGGCGTCTGTGCGGCCGCCACAGCCGTGGCGGCGGCGCTGGTCCACCGCATCGAGCCGCACGCCGAGGGGAGCGGCATCCCGCGGGTCGAGGCCGTGGTCGCCGGTCGCATGGATCCTGGCAGCCCGCTGATCCTTCCGGTGAAGTTCGTCGGGGGTGTGCTGGCCATCGGCTCGGGGCTGGCCCTGGGGCGCGAGGGTCCGTCCGTGCAGATGGGCGGCAATGTCGCGGTCATCGTGGCGCGGCTGCTGCGCCGCAACAGCTTCGACCTGCGCGTCCTCGTGGCCGCCGGAGCGGCGGCAGGGCTGGGCACCGCGTTCAACGCGCCGATCGCCGGGGGCGTGTTCGTTCTGGAGGAGCTCGTACGACGCTTCGACCCACGCACCACCATCGCCACGCTGCTCGCGTCCGCCTCGGGCTTCGCCGCCGCGCGGCTGGTGCTGGGCGACGCCGTGGAGATCTTCCACACCTCTCCCATCGGTTCCCCGACGTTCACGGAGATCCCCCTGGTGGTCATCGTCGGTGTCGCGGCGGGGCTTCTTGGGGTCGTCTACAACCGGCTCGTGCTGGGCACTCTCGATGTGTGGGACGCCAGCTCCTTGCCGCGCGAGGCCCGGGCCGCGCTCGTCGGCGCCGGAGTGGGCGTCCTGGCCTTCACGGCCCCCGATCTCGTGGGCGGCGGTGACCTGCTGACGCAGCGGGCGCTGCTCGCCGAAGGGACGCTGGGGGTGGTGGCCGGCGTCCTCGCCCTGCGCATCGTGCTCGGCGTCGTGTCGTATGCGGCGGGCACGCCCGGTGGGCTCTTTGCGCCGATGCTGGTGGTGGGCAGCCACCTGGGGTTGCTCGTCGCCCTGACCGGTCAGGCGCTGGTGCCGCACTGGACGCCGCAGCCGGCAGCCCTCGCGCTGATCGGCATCGCGGCGTTCTTCACGGCCACCGTGCGTGCGCCGCTGACGGGCATCGTGCTGGCGACGGAGCTGACCGGTGTGACGAACCAGCTCCCGCCCATGCTGGGCGCCTGCGCACTGGCGATGCTCGTGGCGACGGTGCTGCGGTCCGAACCGATCTACGACGCCCTCGCCACCCGTGCGGCCCGGGCGGCCCGGCAGAACCGCGGTGCTTCGGGCGGAGGAGGGCACGGACCGCAGCGGGGAAGGCTGAGCTCCCCGGGCCCCGGGGGCCGATGCGGCCACGCTCATTCCTCCGGGTTGGCCCCCTCGAGCGCATCCGGATGTGCGAGGGCCGCGCGGTAGGCGTCGGTGTCCAGGCGATCGCGTCCGGCCGTGGGGTCGCCGTCCGCGTACCGGTCGGGGTTGGCGGCGATGTAGCGGTCGTGCGTGGCGTGGGCCTCATCGAGCAGGTTGAGGAGCTCCTGCTCGTCGTGGATGAGCTCGCGGCCCTTCGGGGGCAACGCCATGAGGGCGTCCTCCTCCTTCAACAGGCCGTTGTAGTTTCGCTCGCGGATGGCGGGATCGGCCTCGAAGGCGGTGTCGAGGTACTGCTTGGCGTGGCGGCGGGTGTTCTTGATGACCGTGAGCGCCTTGCCCTTGGGCGAGAACAGGCTCATCGCGATGACGACGATCAGGGTGCCGACGATGACGATGAGCGACTGCTCCGTGGTGACCTCGATGACATTGACGTGCTCGCCATTGTTGATGAAGGGCACATTGTTCTCGTGCAGGGCGTGCAGGATGAGCTTCACGCCGATGAAGGCCAGGATGACCGCCAGGCCGTACTTGAGGTAGATGAGGCGGTCGAGCAGCCCGTCGATGAGGAAGTAGAGCTGGCGCAGGCCGAGCAGCGAGAAGGCGACCGCGGTGAACACGATGTAGGTGTGCTGGGTGAGGCCGAAGATGGCGGGAATCGAGTCGAGCGCGAACATCACGTCGGTGCCGCCGATGGAGAGCATGACGAGCGCCATCGGGGTCAACGCGCGGCGTCCGTTCTCAGTGGTGAACCACTTGTCGCCGTCGTAGTGCTCCGAGGTGTGCATGAAGCGCTTGGCGAGACGGATGATGAAGTTGTTCGCCTCGCTGGATTCCTCGTCGTCCTCGTCGGACTCCGGCTTGAGCAGGTTGCCGGCGGTGATGAGCAGGATGAGGCCGAAGAGGTAGAACACCCAGGCGAAGCTGTTGATGAGGGCGGCGCCGAGGAAGATGAAGCCGGTGCGGAAGATCAGTGACACCACGATGCCGAACATGAGCACCTTCTGCTGGTGCGCGCGTGGCACCTTGAACGAGCTCATGATGATGAGGAACACGAACAGGTTGTCGACCGAGAGGCTCAACTCGGTGATGTAGCCCGCGTAGTACTCGATGCCGTACCTGGAGCTCATCGAGAACCAGACCCACAACCCGAACAGCAAGGCGATCGACACGTAGATGGACGTCCACGTGGCGGCCTCCCTGATGGTCGGCACGTGCGCCTTGCGCACGTGGAAGAAGAAGTCGAAGACCAGCAGCCCGATGATGAAGGCGATCGTCAGCGCCCACGTGACCACAGTGACTTCATGCATGCTGGCACCTTCCGTGCTTTTTCGGTGGTCCGCGTCCGTCCACGAGCCAGGCTCGCGGAGGGCAGGGACGCCGGGGTTCGACGTGCCGGGTCAGTCTAACGCGCGTCCTGCCGTGCGGCATCGGTGTGGACGGGTCATGGAGCGGAGTGCGGCTCAGGAGGGGAGCGTCCAGTCGATGGGATCGGCACCCAGGGACGCCAGGGCGGCGTTGGTCCGGCTGAACGGCCGGGAGCCGAAGAAGCCGCGGTCGGCCGACATCGGCGACGGGTGTGCCGACGCGAGGCACGGGATGTCGCCCAGCCGCGGGGCGAGGTTCTGCGCGTCGCGCCCCCACAGGATCGCCACCAGCGGCCCGCCCCTGGACGCGAGCGCGTCGATTGCGCGATCGGTGACCTCCTCCCACCCCTGGCCGCGGTGGGAGGCCGGCGCCCCCGGCCGCACCGTGAGGACGCGGTTGAGCAGCAGGACGCCGCGCTGGAACCACGCCGTCAGGTCGCCGTGGGCCGCTGGCGGGATACCCAGGTCGGTGTGCAGCTCGCGGTAGATGTTCTGCAGTGACCGTGGCAGGGGGCGCACCTCGCGAGCGACCGAGAACGACAAACCCACCGGGTGACCCGGAGTCGGGTAGGGGTCCTGGCCGACAATGAGGACGCGGACGTCGGCGAGCGGCCTGCTGAATGCCCGCAGCACGTTCTCACCGGCCGGCAGGTAGCCCCGCCCTGCTGCCAGCTCGTCGCGCAGGAACGCACCCATCGCGGTGATGCGGCCGGCGACGGGGGCGAGGGCGTCCGCCCAGTCGTCACTCACCAGCTCGTTGAGGGTTCGAGGCGTCACGGACGCCACCGTACCGGCCGCGGTGGCGTCCACCTCCCGGAACTCGTCGGTCCGGACGGTTACGCTGGCACCGCCTGAAAGGACCACTGCCTTGTCGTTGCTCGTCGCCCTCGGACGCCTCCTCGCGCCGCCCTCCGCCCCGCCGCCGCCAGTCGCGCTCCCGGCGCCGACCGAGCCGCAGCCCGACCGGGTCCCGCTGGAGCCGCAC
>JAKDIK010000055.1 GCA_030450535.1 Propionibacteriaceae bacterium | reverse complement strand
GCCCCGTGCCCGAACCGCGGCTTCGGACGCGGCACGCCCCAGCCGCCCCGGCGCATGGCGGCGAGGGCGGCGTCCCACCCGAGCGAACCCAGGCACAGGATCGAGCGCAGCTGGGGCGCCAGCAACTCCAGCTCCCGGTCGAGCCAATGCCCGCAGGTGTCGCGCTCGGCCGTCGTCGGCTTGTTGGCCGGCGGCGCGCAGTGCACGGACGCGGTGATCCGGACGCCGCGCAGCTCCACCCCGTCGCCGGCGTGGCGGGCACGCCGCTGGCTTGCAAAGCCGGCCCGGTGGAGCGCGGCGTACAGCCAGTCGCCGGAGCGGTCGCCGGTGAACATGCGCCCCGGCCGGTTCGCGCCGTGCGCGGCGGGCGCGAGCCCCACGTTGAGAACGCCCTCCCGCGCGTCCCCGAAGCTCGGCGCCGGACGCCCCCAGTACGGCTGGTCGGCGTAGGCGGCCCGCCGCGTCGCGGCCACGGATTCGCGCCACTCCACCAGCCGCGGGCAGGCCCGGCAGACCGACACGTCGGCGTCCAGCGCGTCCAGCCCACCGCACTCGCTCGCCAGCCGGGCCACCTCGGCCGCGTCGTGCGCGACGGGGGTGGCGGCGTCCGCCGGATCGCCCGGCCACCCCGTGCCGGGCGGCACCGGCGAGGCGAACCGCTGGCCGGTGATCGGATGAGGGAGCACGCGCGCAACCTACCCCACCTGCGGGTGGTGTCGCGTTCACAAGGGGCGACATACGGTGGAACCCAACGAAGAGGCGCAACGAAGGGAACATCATGTCCGAACTGTCCGGCAAGAAAATCGCGTTCCTCGCCAACCGCGGCGTCGAGCAGCCCGAGCTGACCGACCCCTGGCAGGCGGTGAAGGACGCCGGCGGCGAGCCCGTGCTCGTCAGCAGCAAGGCCGGCACCATCACGGCGCTGCAGGGCGACTGGGATCGCGGCGACGACTTCGACGTCGACGTCACCCTCGCGGACGCCGACGCCGCCGACTACGACGCCCTCGTGCTGCCCGGCGGCACGCTGAACTCCGACGACCTGCGGGTGGACGCCGACGCACAGAAGTTCGTCACGGCGTTCATGACGGCCGGCAAGCCGGTGGCCCCGATCTGCCACGGCGCGTGGATCCTCATCGACACCGGTTTGGTCGAGGGCCGCACGCTCACCTCGGTCGAGAACATCAAGTCCGACCTCGTGAACGCCGGCGCCACGTGGGTAGACGAGGAATTCCACGCCGACGGCAACCTGCTCTCCAGCCGGACGCCCGACGACCTGCCCGCGTTCAACAAGGGCATCGTCAAGGCGTTCGCACAGGCCTGATACCGCGGCACCGCGCTTGGGGGCGCGTTTCCCGGCGCGTCCGGCGTCTCCCGGCGTGCCCGGCGCCGCGTCAGCCCGCCCGGTGGCGTCCGTTCGTGAGCCCGCGCTCGACCAGCTCCGCCGCGGCGGCCAGGATCAGCGGGCTGGCGTCCGCCTCGGCGATCGTCACCCGCAGGCCCTCGCCCGGGAACGCGCGGACGATGAGGCCGTGCGCGGCGAATACCTCACTGGCCGCGGCCGTGTCGGGGCCCAGCCCGAACCAGACGAAGTTGGTCTGGGAGTCGGGCAGCTCCCACCCGGCCGCGGTGAGGGCGTCCGTCACCCGGGTGCGCTCGTCGATGAGGGACGCCACCCGCTCAGCCAATTCATCGTAAGCCGCAAGAGACGCCAGCGCCGCCGCCTGCGCCAGGTGGGTGACGGCGAAGGGCATCGCGACCTTGCGCAGGGCGTCCGCGACCTCGATCGACGCCAGCGCATACCCCACCCGCAGGCCCGCCAGACCGTGCGCCTTGGAGAAGGTGTGGGCCACGACGACGTTCGGGTGCTCGCGGAGCAGGGCGACGCCCGGGTCGGCGTCCGGGGCGCCGGCGTCCTGACCGGCCTGGAAGTGCAGGTAGGCCTCGTCGAGCAGCACGCACACCTCCGGCGGCACGCTCGCGACGAATTCCCCCAGTTCGTCGGCGGGGATCGCCGGCCCGGTCGGGTTGTTGGGTGTGCACAGGATCACCAGACGGGTGGCGTCGGTGAGCGCGGCCCGCATGGCCGGGAGGTCGTGGCGCCCGTCCGCGGTCAGCGGCACCGGGACCGGCGTCGCGCCCGCCCCAATCGTGAGCAACGGGTAGGCCTCAAACGAGCGCCACGCGTAGACGATATCGTCACCCGGCCCCGCCACCGCGCGGATCACCTGCGACACGCTCTCGACCGAACCCCCGCCGAAGACGACTTGGTCGGGCGCCACCCCGTAACGGGACGCCACCGCCTCGGTCAGAGCGGACGCCGCGGCCTCGGGGTAGCGATTCACGTCGGCGGCCGCAGCGGCGATGGCCTCGGCCACCGGCGGCAGGGGCCCGTAGGGGCTCTCGTTGGACGACAGCTTGAACACACGCTCGCCCGCGTCCGGAATGCGCCCCTGCCGGTAGGCGGGCAGCGCGGCGAGGTCGGGGCGCAGGCGGATCACGGAGCTGATTCTAGGCGTCGAGCTCGCGCACCAGCGCCGGCGGCGCGGTCATGCGGTAGGACTCCTCCAGCAGGTCGCGCACCTCCCCGGCGCTCGGCTCCCACGTGTCGAGCGCGATCGCCAGCCAGCCGTACGGGCCGTCGTGGGCGGGCACCACGAAGCGCTCATCCTGAAGCAGGAGGTCGCGGTGGTCGGCGTCGGGCTTGAACAGCAGAGCCCGGCTGAGCGAGGTATCGCCGTGCGAGCCCTTCACATACCCGCCGTAGGAGGCGAACGTCTTGCGCCGCACAGCCCAGGTCGCCAACCAACAACTCAACGTCAAGCCCGCCACACCCGGCGACATCGCCGCAATACGCAACAACCTTGGGCAAGGCCACTAACCGTGCAAGCCCGATCAGAAAATCAACTGGGTGCGAGCCTTCCGAACGGGACAAGCTCTACCACACCGTCGCGAACACGATCCGCTGGCCCAGCGAACAAGCGATCTGTCACCTCTCATAGGCGGTCTATCTCAATGAGCCCGATTTCTAGGCCAAAACCTACTTCGACATAGAGAGTATATTTCCGCTCCCCGCGCGTCTCCAGCGCCCACTGGATGGCCTCTTGAACAGATTTCGCATTCTCGATACGCCATTAATCGGCCACTCCCTTGCCCTCCGCAAAATACACTCTGTACGCGGGGTTAGCTATTTCCCAGGATTGATCCCGGGGATCGACCCTACGCGCCACCAATCCTATCATGACGTATCGCTCATCATCCTGGACCTTCCGATTTGATGGTAGGACAGAAAATTGCCCCCCAGAGTCCATTAGTCTTACGAAACCCAGACAAACGCGGAAGCGGCCGCTGGGATTCCGAAGGCAACCAAGGGCGGGGAGGGGGCGGCCGCGTGCGATCCGCGAAAATACGCACCCCGAGCGATTTTCGTTGTGGATCCCAATGCAGGGACGTACCAAGTCGTCGCAGGACCGTGTACCGAAACGTTCTGGGTATAGCGCGACTCGGCCACGATGGCCAGGGTTGAGATGTTGTTGACGACGGTTCGCCCTAGGAGGGAATGCACGATGATCGGGATTCTGCCAATGCTCCCCGTGCAGTGAACACGCTCCCGGCCGCTAGGGCAACAATAGCGAGGTGAAGCCGTCTCTCAAGTTGATGTCGCATGCTCCTCCGCGTCTCTTTGAGCGCAGGTAGTTGGTCCAGCAGCGAAGTGACTTTCGGACGACATCGCCACCTAACTACCGTCAGTCAGTCGAACGTAGCAGCTCTCGCCAGTCAAGCCTACACACCTGCATCACCGCGGTGGCGGTCGCACCCACGCGGGCCGGGTTGCGGACGGCGTTGCCCACCGCCAGGGCGCGCGCCGCGTCCTCGCGGACCTCGCTCGCCACCTTCGGCTCGGCGATGATCCTGAGGAAGCCGGGCGTGGTCAGCGCCGCCTTGGTGGACTCGGCGACGGCGGCCGCGCGGCTCGGATCGGTGGCCTTCACGAGAATGCGGATCCCCACACCCCCACCCGAGGAGCCGGGCGTGGTGCGCGCGGTCGTGGCCGGGTTGACGATGATGCTGTAGTCAGCCGGCGGCTGCTGGGCGTCGGCCTCGGCGATGAGGGAGTGCATCCCGTACGCCGGCGGATCGTTGTAGCCGCGCTCGTCGGTGAGGCCCACCACGACCAGCGGCAGCGCGTGGGGCAAGTTCAACGTCACCGTTTCCCCCACCCCGACCCCCAGGAGGCCGGCCGTGTCGTCGGTGAGCACGATCTCCTGCGCCGTCTCCGGGTAACGGCCCTCGCGCGGGGTGTACCAGCGCAGCTCGGGGTGGGTGCGCGAGGTGGTCAGGTGGACGCCGGCGAAGGCGTCCCTGTTGCTCAGGTGGGTGAACACCTGGCTGAAGGCCTCGTGGGCGACAACGTCGGGGTTGGCGTCCGCAGACGCTCGGCCTTCGCCTCGCGGTCCCGCCGACCGCTCACCGCTGACGCCGCTGTTCACCCTTCACGCTTGCGCCCTGCTGTTGGCCCGACAGTTCAGTGGGAGCCAGCCAGCGCCTCGGCGAACCGCTCCCGGATCGCCGGGGTGTCCTCGCCGGTGAGGGTCTCGGAACCCTGCAGTTCCCAGACCGGCGGGGTCTCGCCGCCGGCGAGCAGCCATGCCGCCTGTTTGGCCGCGCCCAGCGCGACGTATTCACCGTCCGGCGGAACGATGATCTCGACTCCGAGGATCGCCGGCGCCAGCGCGCGGATCGCCTCCGACTTCGCCGCCCCACCCACCAGCGAGACGCGCTCGATCGGCACCCCGAACGAGCGGACGGCGTCCAACGCGTAGGCCATGTGTCCCAGGACGCCCTCGAACGCCGCCCGCGCCAGGTTGGCCCGCGTGGAATTCCGCAGGGTCATCCCCGAGAGGGACGCCGTCGCGTCCGGCAGGTTGGGCGTCCGCTCGCCGTTGAAGAACGGCAGCAGCACGAGGCCCTCCGCGCCCGACTGCGCCTCCAGGGCCAGCCGGTCCAGCTCGGCGTGGTCGACGCCGAGCAGCTTCGTGAACACGTCGAACACCTGGGCCGCGTTCAGGGTGCAGGCCAGCGGCAGGAAGACCCCCGTCGCGTCGGCGAAGCCGTTGATGGCCCCCGAATGGTCAGCCACTGGCGTGGGCGAGACCGCCGCCACCACCCCGGAGGTGCCCAGCGACAGCGAGGTCTCCCCCGGCGTGAGCCCCAGTCCGAGGGCCGCGCCGGCGTTGTCGCCGCAGCCCGGACCGAGCGGGGCGCCCGAGGTGGCCATCGCCAGGCCCGACTCGGCGGGCCCCAGCACCCGGGGCAGGACGACCTCGGACGCGTCCCGCCGCAGCGCCAGATCGAGCAGGTCGCGGCGGTAGGAGTTGGCCACGGCGTCGAAGTAGGCCGTGCCCGAGGCGTCCGACCGGTCGGTGACCAGGGCGTCCAGGCCGGGCGCGCCAGCCAGCTTCCAGGTCAGCCAATCGTGGGGCAGCGCCACGGCCGCCACGCGGGCGGCATTCTCCGGCTCCGCGTCGGCCAGCCAGCGCAGCTTCGTGGCGGTCAGGCTCGCGACGGGCACCGAGCCCACGGCGTCCGCCCACGGCCCCGGTCCGCCCAGATCCTCGATGAGATCGGTGGCCGCCGGGGCGCTGCGGTTGTCGTTCCACAACAAGGCGTCGCGGATCACCTCGCCGGAGGCGTCCAGCGCCACCATGCCGTGCTGCTGGCCGCCGACGGACACCGCGGCGACGTCGTCCAGACCTCCGGCCTGGGCGACGGCGTTCGAGAGCGCCGTCCACCACGCCTCAGGCGCCACCTCCGTGCCGTCGGGGTGCGACGCGCGCCCCTGCCGGATGATGTCGCCCGAGTCGGCGTCGACGATCAGGACCTTGACCGACTGGGTGGAACTGTCGATGCCGGCGACCAGCGTCATGGCGACCCCCTCAGCCGATCAGGTGCGCCAGCGCCTGCTGGTAGAGGCGGACGAAGTACGTCTCCCGCGCACCGGCGGCGTCCGCGTCGAATTCCTCCTCGGCGGCGAGGAAGTCGGCAACCGACTCGCCCTCGGCCAGCGTCGGCTCGCCGAGCTCGAAGATGCCGGCGGCCTTCATCGTCTCTTGAACAGCCGGGTCGGCGCGGAACGCCTTGGCCTTCTCGGCGAGCAGCAGGTAGGTCTCCATGTTCGCCTTCGCCGTGTCCCAGATGCCCTCCATGCCCTCGGTGCGCGACGGCTTGTAGTCGAAGTGCACCGGACCGTCGTACTTGGGTCCGCCGTTGGGGAACCCGTTGACCAGCAGATCGACGGTGAAGAACGCGCTGAGCAGGTCGCCGTGGCCGAACACCAGGTCCTGGTCGTACTTGAGACCCTTTTGGCCGTTGAGGTCGATGTGGAAGAGCTTGTCCGCCTGCATCGCCTGGGCCAGACCGTGGGTGTAGTTCAGGTTCGCCATCTGCTCGTGGCCGACCTCGGGGTTGAGACCCACGATGTCGCCGTGCTCCAGGGTGGCGATGAGGCCGAGCGCGTGGCCGATGGTCGGCAGGAAGATGTCGCCGCGCGGCTCGTTGGGCTTGGGCTCCAGGCCGATGCGCAGGTCGTAGCCCTGCTCCTTGATGTAGCCGGCGACGGTATCGAGGCCCTCGGCGTAGCGCTGGTGGGCCGCGTAGAGGTCCTTCGACGAGTCGTACTCGGTGCCTTCGCGGCCGCCCCACATCACGAACGTCGTCGCCCCCAACTCGGCGGCCAGGTCGACGTTGCGCAGCACCTTGCGCAGCCCGAAGCGGCGCACCGCCCGGTCATTGGCGGTCAGGCCGCCGTCCTTGAACACCGGGTGGCTGAACGTGTTGGTCGTCACCATCTCGATGACCAGGCCGGACGCGTCCGCAGCCCTCTTCAGCGTGTCGATGCGCTTCGAGCGCGTGGCGTCGTCGGCGTCGAAACCGAAGACGTCGTTGTCATGGAACGTGATGCCCCACGCCCCCAGCTCCGCCAGCTTCTCGGCGTATTCCCACGGCTCCAGGGCCGGCCGGGTGTCCGGACCGAACGGGTCGGTGCCCGTCCAGCCGATCGTCCACAGGCCGAACGAGAACTTGTCGGACTTCTCGGGAGCACGAACCATGATGAGGCCTCCTCGCCATCGATATAAGTTTCATCACAAGACTAAACGCGCCCTCGCGTACAGTCAAGACGTGCAGCCATTGTCCACCTCTTCGCCCCGCGGCGCACGGCAGTCGACACTTCGATCACTGAACCTCGTGCTCGTGGCCCAAGCGGTCTTCGCCCGCCCCGGGGAATTCACGCGGGCGGACGTCGCGAGCGCCACCGGCATGACCCGCTCCACCGTCTCCAGGCTCGTCGACCAACTGGTCGCCGGGGGCGTCCTCACCGAGGACGATCCCGCCCAGCGCGGCCGCGGCCGGCCCGGGGTCCCACTGCGTCCGGCGCCCGGCACGTTCGTGGCGCTCGGCCTGGAGGCCAACGTCGGGCACCTCGCGTCGTACGCGATCGATCTCACCGGGGCCGTGCTCGCGCGGCGGTTCGTGGCGGACGACCTGGCGGGCTCGGACGCCGACGCGACGCTCGCGCGTCTGGCCGAACTGGGCCGCGAGACCCTGGCCGACGTGCCCGCCGGAGCCCGGCTGCTCTCCGTGCACGCCGCCCTCCCGGGCATCGTGGACCACGAGGCCGGCGTCCTGCTGCGCGCACCCAATCTCGGCTGGAGCCAGGTCGCCGTGCTGCCCCACCTCGCGCCGCTGGCGTCCGGGCGGGCGGTGACCGGCATCGACAACGAGGCCGACTGCGCCGCCCTCACGATCGCCCACCCCGCGCCCGGGCGCGAGGGCGACCTGGATTCCTTCATCTACGTCTCCGGCAACGTGGGCATCGGGTCGGCGACTGTCCTGGGCGGGCAGGTGCTGGCCGGACGCCACGGCTGGGCCGGGGAATTGGGCCACGTCTGCGTCGAGCCCGATGGGCCGCGGTGCGGCTGCGGTGCGCACGGCTGCTTGGAGGCCGTCGCCGGACGCCGCGCCCTGCTGAGGGCCACCGGCCGTTCCGATTGGAGTGGCCTGGTGGCGGACGCGGTGGGTGCGGACGCCGCCCCTGATCCCGTCCTCGCGGATGCTCTCTCCCGCGCCGGGCGCGCGCTCGGCATCGCGTTGTCGGCGGCGCTCAACCTGCTCGACCTCTCCCACGTCGTGCTCGGCGGGCACCTCGCCGAACTCGCGGAGCCGCTGACCCCACCCTTGCGCGCCGAACTGGACGCCCGCGTGCTGTCGGGCCCCTTCGCACCGGTGCAGGTCAGCATCCGAACGGCCGCCGAGGCCCCCGGCGCGCTGGGCGCCCTCGGCGCCGCGTACCACGGCATCCACACGCTGCTGGCCGACCCCGCCCGGGTGCTCGCCGACGGCGACGAGTCGGACGCGTGACCGACCGGCTGCCGCGCGGCTTCTCGTCGGAGGCCGAACTGGAGGTGAAGCGCTCGCGGTTCTTGGCGCGCGTGGAGCGGGTCGACGACGAGGCTGCGGCGCGCGGCGTCATCGCGGACGCCCGCGAGCGGGCGCCCCAGGCGCGGCACCACTGCAGCGCCTTCATCCTCGACGTGGCCGGGGTCCAGCCGGTGGAGCGATCCTCCGACGACGGCGAACCCTCGGGGACCGCCGGCACGCCCATGCTCGAGGTGCTGCGCGGCTCCGGGCTGAGCAACGTGGTGGCCGTGGTGACCCGGCATTTCGGCGGCGTCCTGCTCGGGACGGGCGGCCTGGCGCGGGCGTACGCGGACGCCGTGGCGCTGGCGCTCCGCGATACCCCCCGCGTGCGTCCGGTGACGCGGACGCTGGTGCGTCTGGAGGTGGGTCCGGAGGAGGCCGGCCGCGTGCAGGGGGCACTGCTGTCCCGCGGCGTGGCGGTGGTGGACGCCGCGTGGGGCGAGGTCGTCCGGCTGGTCCTGGCGGTGGACGACGCCGCCGCGGCGGAGGCGTTGGCGTCCGAGGTGCTCCAGCGGCCGGTCGCGCTGGCGACCGAGGGCGAAACGGTCACCGAACTGCCGGTGTGACGCCCCGGACCCACAGCGCGCAGCGAGGTCCACATCCGGGTCGCCGACCAGGGCGAGCGTGCGGACTCCTCTACCCTGTTCCCCATGCGCTCCGAGCTCGCCCCCGGATCCGTGACCCTGGTGGGCGGCGGACCCGGCGACCCCGATCTGCTCACCGTCGCCGCCGCACGCGCCCTGGGTCAGGCCGACGTGGTGCTCATCGACCACCTGGCCCCCGATCCGACGACGTTCCTGCGGCCGGGCGCCGAGGTCATCGAGGTGGGCAAGCGGCCCCGCAGCGCGGACGCCACCAGCCAGGACGCCATCAACGCGCTCCTGATCGAGCACGCGCGCGCCGGACGCCGCGTCGTCCGGCTCAAGGGCGGCGACAGCTTCGTCTTCGGCCGCGGCGGCGAGGAGTGGCTGGCGTGCGCCGAGGCGGGCATCGCGGTGGAGGTGATCCCGGGCGTGACGTCGGCGGTCGCGGCGCCGGCGTCCGCGGGGATTCCGGTGACGCACCGGACGCTCACCCAGGGTTTCACGGTGGTCTCGGGGCACGTGGCCCCCGGCGATGTGCGCAGCACGCTGGACTGGCGCGCGCTCGCCGTCGCCGGGACCACGCTCGTCATCCTGATGGGCGTCAAGAACCTGCCCGAGATCGTCGCCGAGCTCATCGTCGGCGGGCTGGACGCCGCCACCCCGGCCGCGGTGGTGAGCCACGCGTTCTCAGCGGAGCTGACCGTGGTGCGGACGCCACTGCGCCAGCTCCCTGAGGCCGCGGCCGGCATTTCTCCGCCGTCGGTCGTGGTCGTGGGCGACGTGGCGGCGCTTGAATTCACCCATTCCTAGACAAGGGCGCAGGTCTTCTGAACCGGGGCGCAGGTCGTCAGCCGCCGGCCGGCACGGGACGGTCGGCGTGGCGGCGCACGAACACCGGACGGTCGGGGGTGGACGTGTCCGCGTCGAAGCGGTAGCCACTCTCGGCGAAGGCCGTCAGCGCCTTCACCGTGCGCACCCGGTTGCGCACCAGCCACCCGGCCATCATCCCGCGCGCCCGCTTGGCATAAAACGAGACCACGGATCGCTGCCCGCGCGCATCGGTGTCCTCGAAGCGGGGGGACACGACGCGGGCGTCCAGGCGCTCGATCCGCACCGACCCGAAGTACTCCCCTGACGCCAGGTTCACCACGGCGTCCGCGCCCGCCGAGGCGTCCAGGTCGGACCGCAGCACGTCCGTGATCGCGTCACCCCACCAGTCGTAGAGGGTGGCGCCGCGGTCGGTCCGCAACCGGGTGCCCATCTCGAGCCGATACGGCTGCATGAGATCGAGCGGCCGCAGGACGCCATACAGTCCGGACAGGATGCGCACCGTCTTCTGCGCCTCGGTCAGGTCGCGGGTGTCGAACCGCGCAGCGTCCAGGCCCTGGTAGACGTCGCCGGCGAACGCGAACACCGCCGGCCGCGCGTTGCTCCCGGTGAACGGCACCGTGAAGTCGGCGTACCGCTGGGCGTTCAACGCCGCGAGCTCGTCGGAAATCCCCATCAGCGAACTCACCTGCGACACCGAAAGCCCGCGCATTTCCTCGATGAGGGCTTCCGAGGAGTCGAGCAGCCGCGGTAGCGTGTGCCTGCGCGTCGGCAACGACGTTTCGTAGTCGAGCGACTTCGCGGGCGAGAGCAGGGCGAGCATGCCCGCAGGCTACGCGATCGGCAGGATCGACGCGCACGGGCGACGTCGCTTCCTTCCCCCGGCCTGCCCGTCCGACGACCGAGGAGGATCCCCATGCCCACCCACCGCCGCCCACGACTCGGACTCCGCGCGA
>JAKDIK010000276.1 GCA_030450535.1 Propionibacteriaceae bacterium | reverse complement strand
CAGGCTAGGGTGGGCGCCGTGACGAACTCTCCATCCGTCGACGTCTCGGAGGTGACCGACCTCGCGGCGCGACTGAATCGCAACGTGGGCTCGGTGATCGAGGGCAAGCCCGAGGCGGTCGAGATGGCGCTCGTCGTGCTGCTCGCCGGTGGGCACCTGCTCATCGAGGACGTCCCGGGCGTCGGCAAGACGATGCTGGCCCGCGCGCTGGCTCGCTCGATCCACGGCACCGTGCGCCGCATCCAATTCACCGCCGACCTGCTGCCCGGCGATATCACCGGCGTCTCGGTGTTCAACCCCCAAAACCGCGAGTTCGAGTTCAAGCCCGGCGGGGTGTTCGCCCACATCGTGATCGGGGACGAGATCAACCGCGCCTCGCCCAAGACCCAGTCGGCGCTGCTGGAGGCCATGGAGGAGCATCGTGTCTCCGTCGACGGCACCACCCACGCCCTCCCCGAGCCGTTCATGGTGTTCGCCACGCAGAACCCCATCGAGATGCAGGGCACCTACCCGTTGCCCGAGGCCCAGCGCGACCGCTTCATGGCCTGCGTCTCGATGGGCTACCCGAGCCGCGAGGCCGAGGCAGCCATGCTGGACCATCACGGTGCGGCGAATCCCCTGGACGACCTCACGCCCGTGGCCGACGGCCCCGAGATCCTCACCGCCCGGCAGGTCGTGCGCCAGGTCTACGTCCACCCGGCCCTGAAGGACCACGTCGTGGACGTCGTCGCGGCGACTCGGGCCCACGACAGTCTGCGGCTGGGCGCCTCGCCGCGCGCGTCGCTGCAGTTGCTGCGCGCCGCCCGGGCCCGAGCCGCGATGCGGGGCCGGGGCTACCTCATTCCCGAGGACGTGTCCTCCCTGGCCGGGGCCGTGCTGGCCCACCGCGTCCTGCTCGGGCATCGCGCGCATCTGGCCCAGACGCCGGCATCCGACATCATCGCCGAGCTCGTGGCCTCCATCCCGGCGCCGCGGCGCACCTGAGCACATGCGTCCGGTGCCCCGGCCGACCTCCCGCACCCTCGGCTTCCTCGCGCTGGGGGTGGCGATCGGCGTCCTCGCCTGGGGCACCGGCCAGGACGACCTCGTGTGGGTGGCCGTCTTCCTCGTGGCGATGCCGGTGGCGGCGCTGGCGGCGGCGCTCCTCGTCCGGCCGGGATTCCACGCTGCCCGGGAGGTGCAGCCGGAGGTCTCCCCCGCCGGCGAGCCCGCCCGGGTCGTGTTGACCCTCAGCGCGACGCGCCCCGGCTTCGGGTCGGACGTCCTCGCCCGCGACGATCCCGGGCCCGCGCTGGGAGTCCCGCACGCGTTCCGGTTGGACGCCGGACGGCGCGGCGCGCGGACGAGCGTCGCCTACCCGATCCGCCCGCGTCGGCGGGGGCGTTACACCCTCGACGGGTTGGTGGTGCGTTCGGTTGACGCCCTGGGCTTTTGGACCTTCGGGCGGCACGCGGGCGCCCCCACGCCGCTGGTCGTGACGCCCCGGGTGCATGCGCTACCGCCCGCCGCCGTCCGGGCGATCGGGGAGGTGGGTGAGACACCGCTGCCGCGGACGTCGCTCGTCGGTCCTGACGACGCGACCGTGCGCGACTACCGGGCCGGAGACGACGTGCGCCGCATCCACTGGCGCAGCACGGCACGGACCGGCGAGATCATGGTCCGCCGCGAGGAGTCGGCCTGGGACCCGACCGCCTGGGTGCTGCTGGACTCGCGCGCCGGCGTCCACCCGCTCGAAGAAGGCCTGCGGCCGACGTTCGAGTGGCTCGTGACCGCCGCCGCGTCGATCGGCGAGCGGCTGCTCACCGACGATTACGCGCTCGGTCTGGTGGACGCCGCCGGGCTCACCCATGAGGCGGCCGGGGAGCCGGCGGTGGCGGCGGCGCGGTGGCTCGATCCGCTCGTCGACGTCGACGTGGTGCCCGCGGACGACCTCCACGAGGCGATCGGAGCGCTGGGTCGGCAGCCGAGCGACCACATCCTCATCGCGCTGCTCGGGCGCCTGGACGCCGCGACGGCCGACCTGCTGTCCGGGCTGAACGGGGCCCGGTACGTCCGGCTGGCCCTCGTGGTGGCACCGGCGGACGACCGGCGCGCGGAGTTCGAGCAGGCCCGGGCGCTGCTCGTGCGCCACGG
Organism: Propionibacteriaceae bacterium; assembly: GCA_030450535.1. Lineage (GTDB taxonomy): Bacteria > Actinomycetota > Actinomycetes > Propionibacteriales > Propionibacteriaceae > Propioniciclava. Next base: position 1,729 of record JAKDIK010000276.1, on the reverse strand, counting down.
CTGGGACGTCCGCCCCACCGTCTTGTCGAGCGACCTGGCGGCCACCTGGCTGGGTTCGGCGGCGCCGGCCACGACGGACGCACGGACGGCGTCGGGGATGGGCGCGCCGTGAGCCGCACGGTGCGCGTCCGGATCGCCGTCGCGCTGGCGCTCACGCTGCAGCTGTGGCCGTGGCAGCAGGTCACGCGCGACGCCGCGACGCTCGTGTGGGGCGTCGCGGTGATCGGTGTCGCCGGGCTGGCCGGCTGGTTCACCGCACGGCTACGGCTGCCGCTGGTCGTGGCGTTGCTGACCCAGACCACGCTCACCGTCGGTGCCGTGCTGACCGGCGTGGCGATGCGCTACGGGTTGCCGGTGGCACTCGACGTCGTCGCCCTGGCCCAGAGCGGTCTGCGGGCGATCTTCGAGGGGTCCGCGCCGCTGGCGCCCCAGCGCGGCGTCATGTTCTGGCTGTGTCTGCTCGTCGCGGTCGTGGCGCTGCTGGCCGACTGGCTCGTGCTCGTGTTGGAGCGGCCCGCGGGCATCGTGGCCCCGCTGGCCGCCCTGTACGCCGTGGCCGCAGTCGGGCTCGCGACGCCCATGCTGTTCACCGAGTTCGCCCTCCTCGCGCTGGGCACGACGCTCGTGCTGCTGGCGGCCTCGGACGCCGGGGCGCCCGGCCACTGGATCCCGGCGACCGCCATGACGGCGGGGGTGACGGTCGTCGCGTTGGCCCTCACGTGGGTGTTCGGGCTGGCTGTGCCCGAGCTGGAGGCTCCCCAGTCGCGTGCGCCGCTGCAGATGTCGGATCCCTCGCTGGATCTCAAGCGCAACCTCATCCAGGGTTCCGACGAGGTGATCCTCACCTACACCACGGACGCCGGCGGCGGGGCATACCTCAAGCTCGCGACCCTGCCGCGGTTCAGCGCGCGGGGCTTCGGTCTGCAGGATGTGCGGGTGGCGTCCGGACGCCTGCCCGCCCCGCCCGGAGTGGGGGCGGGCGTCGGCGTCCCCCGCGAGACACGGGTGCAGGTGGGTGAGTTCGCCAGCGAATGGCTGCCCGTCCCGTACGCACCCACGGCCTTCGAGGCCCCCGGCGAGTGGGGGTTCGCCCTCGACACGCTCGACGTCATGGCGCTCGAGGGGGACGCCCGGACCTCCGCCACCCGCGGCCTCGCCTACACCGTGGCGAGTCTGGACGTCCACCCGGACGCGCCGCAGATCGCCGCGGCCACCACGTCGGCCGACGAACACGAGGAGGAGCTGGAGTTGCCGGTGGGGCTCTCGCAGAGGGTGCGCGATCTCGCCCACGAGATCGCCGGGGACGCCCCCACCGCGGGCGCCCGGGCGCTCGCGCTGCAGGAATGGCTCACGTCGGACCTGTTCACCTACTCGCTGGCCGCCGACCTCGGCACCGGCGACGGAATGACGACCATCGAGGATTTCCTGCTGCGTTCACGCTCGGGCTACTGCGAGCAGTTCGCGGGAGCCATGGCGATCATGGCGCGCGAGCTCGGGATCCCGACCCGGATGGCTGTCGGGTTCGTGCCGGGCACCTACGACGACGAGGCTGCCGCCTGGCAACTCACCGCCCGCGACCTGCACACCTGGCCCGAGTTGTGGCTGGACGGCTGGGGCGGGGTGGCCTTCGAACCCACCCCGGCCCGGGACGGCTCCCCCGTGCCGGAGCCGGAGGCGAGCCCGACGGCCACCCCGACGGCCGCGGGCGAGGCGTCCCCCACGCCGACGG
>JAKDIK010000275.1 GCA_030450535.1 Propionibacteriaceae bacterium | reverse complement strand
CCGCGGTGACCTGCTGGGTGGCGTGGTCCAGGGCTGACAGTGCCGCGTGGGCCTGCGCTGGGAGCAGCGAGGGGAGTGTCGGTGGAACCATGCTTCATCATATACCTCCCTATGTTCGATAACAAGAGAGAAGAGCACTGTCATAGTGAGAACCGCGAGAGAAAAGTTGTAACCGGCGCTGGCGGCGTGGCAGACTGCTGCCCATGGCCCGCCCGGATGCGCTGGATCGAACCAATCCCCCGTCGGATCGCGACCTCTCGCCGTACTCCGGCTACACCCGCGAGCACTGGGCCGCGATCGCCGACGCGATGCTGCTGGCGATGCGGCCGCACTTCTCGCCCGATCGCGCGGGCTTCCGCCTGGCCGGCCGCACCAGCCACTACGGCCCCGACAGCGACGCCCTGGAGGGGTTCGCGCGCAGCCTGCTGCTCGCGTCCGCCCGGCTGGCCGGTGAGGGGGGCGACGATCCGCACGGCTTCGCCGAGTTCTACGCGGCGGGTCTCGCGGCCGGCGTCACGCCCGGACGCCCCACGTCCTGGCCCCGCATCGACGTCGTCGGCCAGGCCAAGGTGGAGGCGGCGGTGCTGTGCCTGGCGCTGCATCTGTCCCGCCCCTGGCTCTGGGACCGCCTCGACGACGCCACCAGGCAGCGCTTCGTCGACTGGCTCGCCCCGACCCGCACCGAGGAGTACCCGCCGATGAACTGGGCGTGGTTCCAGCTCATGGGTCAGGGTTTCCTCGCGAGCGTCGGGGCGGACTTCAACGCCGAGCGGGTCTCCTGGGGCCTCGGCGTCCACGAATCCTGCTACCGGGGCGGCGGCTGGTACGCCGACGGCACCGAGCGGGCCTACGACCACTACAACGGCTGGGCCTTCCACACCCTGCCCCTGCTGTGGGCCGAGGTCGCGCCCCACCTCTGCCCGGACGACCTCCGCGCGGCCTGGCGTGCCCGCCTGTCGGAGTTCCTGCACGACGGCGTCCACCTGATCGGCGGCAACGGCGCCCCCATGATCCAGGGCCGGAGCCTGCTGTACCGGTTCGCCGCCGCGGCCCCGCTGTGGGTGGGCGCCCTGACCGGCGCCACGGATCTGCCGCCCGGGCTGCTGCGGCGCGGGGCGTCCGGCATGCTGACCTACTTCGTGGACGCCGGCGCCATCGACGAGCGCGGGCTGGTGCCGCTGGGCTTTCACGGCGAGTACCTGCCCATGCTGCAGGACTACTCCGGGCCGGGCTCCCCCTACTGGGTCTCGCTCGGCATGCTCGGGCTGGCGCTGCCCGCCGATCACGCCGTGTGGACGGCCCGCGAGGAGCCGCTGCCCGTGGAGACCGGCGACTTCCTGCGCCCGGTGGCGGCCCCCGGCTGGCTGCTGTCGGGCACGGCGTCCGACGGCATCGTGCGTCTGGTCAACCACGGCACCGACCATGCCCACGCCGGCGACGTCGTCACCGACGCCCCGCTGTATGCCCACCTGGCCTACAGCACGCACACGTTCCCGGTGCTGGACGCCGGCCCCGCCGACAACGCGGTGGTGCTGCGGGATGCTGCCGGACGGCCCAGCCACCGGACCGGTTTTCAGGCGCTGCGCTGCGACGTTGCCGACGGCGTCGGGGTGGGGATTTCGCGGGGCGTGGTCCACTGGATCGACCAGGCCGACGACGACCACGACCATGGCTCGGGGCGACGCGGTGTGGTGAGCGCCGGGCCCGAGGTGACGCTGATGTCGGTGGTGCGCGACGGCGATGAGGTGCGGGTGGCGCTCGTCGGTCCGGAGTCCGCTGCATCGGTCTCCCGTGTCGATTTCCTCGGCTGGCCCGGCGGACGCGGGGTGCCCACGGAGGTCGTGCCGCTGCGGGGCCTGTCGGAGTCCTCCGTGAGCGCACCGGGCGAGGGGCCGATGGGTGAATTCACGGTCCGGAGCTGTGCCGGCCCGGGCGCCGTCGACGGCGTCTACGCGGCCCTCGTGCGGCTCGGCGACGCCGTAGGGCGTGCCGCCCCCACGCTCGAGGTGGACGCCGAGGCGGTGGAGGTCACGTGGCCGGACGGTCGCTGCGTGCGCGTCACGATCCCCTGACGCGCCCCGTGGATTCGCGCACGTGGAGGGTCGGGGTGATGATGACCCGGTGGGACGGCCGGTCGGGGTCGGCCAGGCGGGCCGCCAGAAGCTCGACCGCCGCGTGGCCCACGGAGCGCCGCGGCGGGCGAATCGCCGTCAGGGCGGGGGAGAACAGCTCGGCCACCTCGTCGTCGTAGGCCACGATCGAGAGGTCGCCCGGCACCGAGAGCCCCCGCATGTGGCACTGCTGCACCACCGCGATCGCCTCCGGGTCGGCGTGCACCACCAGCGCGGTCACCCCGCGTTCCAGGGCCAGCGACACGATGTTGTCGATCGGCGGGTCGAAGACCTGGGTCGCGCTGCGGTCGACCACGGCGTCCAGCGCCCCCTCATCGTCGAGGTCGTGCGTCACGAGGGCGTCCAGCCAGCCGCGCCGCACGGGTGTGCTCGTCGGGCTGTTGCGGCTCGTCACCAACCCGATCCGGCGGTGCCCCAGCCCCACGAGGTGGTTCACGGCCATCGCGGCCCCGAGCGCGTGGTCGGACACCACGGAATCCAGCGGCGGCACGATGAGCGCGTCCGGCACCCGGCGCTCCACCAGGACGGCCGGCGTCCGGCTCGCGACGAGGTGCTCCAGCACGGCGGACGCCTGTCCCGCGGCCGTGTTCGTCGCGAGCATGAGCCCCGCCACGTGGGCCCCGCGCACGAGGTGCTCGACGTGGGCCAGGTCGTCCTCCGACTCATACGACGAGCCCCGCAGCGTGACGCGCAGCCCGGCGCGCCGGGCGGCCTCCTCGGCGCCGCGCACCACGTCGGGCCAGTAGTAGTCCAGTGACGGTACGAGCATGCCGATGCCGGTTGCCGGGCCCCCGCTGCCGGCGCCGTTCGTCGCGCGGTTGCCGGCGCCGTTCATCGCGCCGTTCGTCGCCCCCGCGTCCGGCAGCGTCACGCCCCCGTGCACGCGCCGCACGAGCCCCTCGGCGGCCAGTTGCGCCACATCGCGGCGCACCGTCACCGAGGTCACGCCCAGCGTCTCGGCCAGGTCGTTGACCCGCACCGAGCCCTCACGGTGCAGCGTCTCGAGCAGCCGGGTGCGGCGCGCATCGGGCAGGATGCCGCGGGTCTCATCCGTCATCGGTGGTCCTTTCGAGGAGGAGCATCGTGGCGCGGGAGAGCCTCGATCCGCCAGACCAGACGCCCGCGGGTGGCGTCCACCGCGAGGTCGAGGCGGGTGAGTCGCTCACCCCACACGTCCGTGAGCATCGGATCGTCCAGCTCCCAGACGGTGGTGGCGAAGCGGCCCTGATCGGCGGTGATGCGCACGCCGCCCGGCCCCGCCACGGCCATCACGTCGACCGTCCGTTCATCGACAACGGTGACGTCGCCGGCGACGATCACGTGGACGACGCTCTGCGCGGGGTCGGATCCGGTGAACTCCCACGCCTCGCTCACCTGGACGCACCCGGTGTCGCGGTCGAGGGTGGCCCGGCGCACCCAGAACAGCACATCGTCGCGCGGGTAGGCCCCGGCGACGTCCAGGCTCAGGCAGGGTCGCCGCGGGTCGAGGTCTACCTCCACTGCGCGCGCCGCGAACTCCCGACCGGCGCGCTGAGCCGTGCCTCGGATCGTCGGCGTGCTGTGCCAGGCGCTCTGCATCACCGGCAGGTCGTAGCGGTCGGGGCCGAAGGTCTGGGCGGTGTAGGTCGGTCGGCCGGGGTCGACGACCACCGGCACCCCGTCCAGCGCGACGACCATGCTGCCGACGTCGTTGTGGTTGTGGTGCGCGGCGTTGTGCCCGCCCTTGATCGCCAGCGT
>JAKDIK010000274.1 GCA_030450535.1 Propionibacteriaceae bacterium | reverse complement strand
TCGGGGTACCAGCCTGGGGCAGTGCTCATGGGCCCGATTCTAGGTGGGCCGTCCCAACCCGAGCCGGCTCAGCCGAAGCGGCCCGTGATGTAGTTCTCGGTCTCCTGCTTCTCGGGGGTCGAGAAGATCTTCTCGGTCGGGCCCATCTCGATGAGCTTGCCGGGAGCGCCGGTGCCGGCGATGTTGAAGAACGCCGTGGTGTCCGAGACGCGGGCGGCCTGCTGCATGTTGTGGGTCACGATGACGATCGTGTAGTTGGCCTTGAGCTCCTGGATCAGGTCCTCGATCGCCAGCGTCGAGATCGGGTCGAGGGCCGAGCAGGGTTCGTCCATCAGCAAGACGTCGGGCGCCATCGCGATGGCCCGGGCGATGCACAGGCGCTGCTGCTGGCCGCCGGAGAGGCCGGAACCGGGCAGGTCGAGCCGGTTCTTGACCTCTTCCCACAGGTTCGCGCCGACGAGGGCCTTCTCGCAGACCTCATCCTGCGCCTTGCCGCCCATGCGCTGGTTGTTCAGCCGCAGGCCAGCCAGCACGTTCTCCTTGATCGACATCGTGGGGAAGGGGTTCGGCCGCTGGAACACCATGCCGATCTGGCGGCGGACGTTCACCGGGTCGACGCCGGGCCCGTACAGGTCCTCGCCGTCGAGCAGCAGTTCCCCCTCGACAAAGGCGCCGTTGATGACCTCGTGCATGCGGTTGAGCGACCGCAGGAACGTCGACTTGCCGCAGCCGGAGGGACCGATGAACGCGGTGACGGCGCGGGGCTCGATCACCATGGAGACGTCCTCGACGGCCTTGAACTTGCCGTAGAAGATGTCGAGGTTCTTGGCTTCGATGCGCTTGGACATGCGAGGTCTCCTTACTTCCGACCGGTCTTCGGGGCGAACCGCTTGGCGATGAGGCGTCCGAGCAGGTTCAGCAGCATAACGATGAGGATGAGGGTGAGGGCGCCGGCCCACGCGCGATCCCAGAAGGGCTCGCGCGGGATGCCCGGCCGGGCGTACTGGTCGTACACGAACACCGGCAGCGTCATCATCTGCCCCGAGACCGCGTTGACGTTCATCGAGGCGGTGAAGCCGGCGGCGATCATGAGGGGGGCGGTCTCGCCGATGATGCGGGCGATGGCCAGGATGACGCCGGCCACGATGCCCGAGATGGCGGTCGGGATGACGATGCGCACGATCGTCTTCCACTTCGGGACGCCGAGGGCGTACGACGCCTCCCGCAGCTCGTTGGGGACGATCCGCAGCAGCTCCTCGGTGGAGCGCACCACGACCGGAATCATGAGCACGCTCAGCGCCACGGCACCGGCGATGCCGTTGCGCGTGCCGGCCCCGAACACGGCGCCGAAGACCGCGTAGGCGAACAGGCCGGCGACGATCGAGGGGATGCCGGTCATGACGTCGACGAAGAACGTGATCGAGCGGGCGAGGACGCCGCGGCCGTATTCCGCGAGGTACACCGCGGTCATCAGGCCGATCGGCACCGAGATGAGGGTGGCGATGCCCGTGATGATGAGCGTGCCCCAGATGGCGTGGGCGGCGCCGCCGCCCTCGCCGACCACGTTGCGCATCGAGTAGCTGAAGAACTGCCAGTCGAAGCGGCGCAGGCCATCACCCAGGGTGGTGACCACGACCGAGATCAGAGGGAGCAGGGCGAGCAGGAACATGGACACCACGAGGTGCTTCGCCAGACGGTCGGCGGCCCGACGGCCGCCCTCGACGGTCAGCGAGGCGATGTGCATCACCACGAGGAACACCACCGCCGCGATGGCGACCATGACACCCACGTGCGTGGAGCCCAGCAGCGTCGCGATGAGGACGCCGAGGGCGACGGACGCGACGCCCACGGCCCACGTCGTCCAGCCGGGCAACTGGCCGGCCGTCAGGGAGTTGGACGCCGGCGCCTGCGGCGCCGGGCGGGTCTCAAGGCTGGTGGACATCAGTTGGCTCCCGAGTACTGGGCCCGGCGCGCAACGATCCAGCGCGCGAGCATGTTGACGGCCAGGGTGATGACGAACAGGACGAGACCCGAAGCGATGAGCTGGTTGACGCGCAGGCCGTAGGCCTCGGGGAAGTTCAGCGCGATGTTGGCGGCGATCGTGATCGGGTTCTCGGAGGTGAGCACCTGGAAGTTGATGCGGTTCGCGCCGGACAGGATCATCGTGACGGCCATCGTTTCGCCGAGGGCGCGGCCGAGCCCGAGCATGACGGCGGAGACGATGCCGGCGCGGGCGAACGGGAACACGGCCATCCGGATCATCTCCCAGCGGGTCGCGCCGAGGGCCAGCGCCGCCTCCTCGTGCAGGTTCGGCGTCTGCAGGAAGACCTCGCGACACAGCGAGGTGATGATCGGCAGGATCATGACCGCCAACACGACGGCGGCGGTGAAGATCGTGCGGCCGGTGCCCGACGGGCTGCCGCTGAACAGTGGGAACCAGCCGAGGTAGTTCGTGAGCCACTGGTGCAGGGGGAGCAACATCGGGGCCAGTGTCATCGAGCCCCACAGGCCGAAGACGACGCTGGGGACCGCGGCCAGCAGGTCGATCGTGTAGCCGAGCGCCTGGGAGAGCTTTCGGGGTGCGTAGTGCGAGATGAACAGCGCGATGCCGAGCGACACGGGGACGGCGAGGGCCAGGGCGCCCAGGGCAGCCCACACCGTGCCGAACGCGAGCGGCAGCACCCACGCCCAGAACTCCCCGTACCCGCTGGCGGCCAGCACCTCGGGGCTGGTGGTGAGGGCCGGGAAGGCGCTGGTGATGAGGAAGAGGGCGACGAGCGCGAGAATGGCGAGGATGGCGATGCCGGATCCGGTGGCCAGCCCGGCGAACACGCTGTCGCCGATGCGCTTCTTGGCGGGGACGAGCCCGCTGGAGGAGTCCGCGGACTCCCGGGGCCTGACGGTGGAACTCACTGCACCCTCCTGCGGGCTGGGAGCTGGTGGATCGAGACTAAGCGGGAGGGCGCCCGCCCCGGAATCCCGGGGCGGGCACCCTCCATCGGGCCTTGAGCCTGTCGGGTCAGGAGATGGACTCGACCGATGCCTGCAGGTTGGCCTGCATGTCGGATGACAGGGGGGCGCTGCCCGCAGCCCCGGCCGCGGCCTGCTGGCCCTCATCGGAGACGATGTAGCCGATGTAGGCCTTCACGAGTTCGGCCACGTCGGCGTCCGCGTAGGACTCACACACGAGCGCGTAGGAGACCAGAGCGATCGGGTAGGCGCCGTCGGCGGTGCGGTCGAGCTCGAGGGCATAGTCATGCTCGGGACGGCCCTCGACGACCGGGGAGGCGTCCACCAGCGCGGCGGCGTCCTCGGCCGTCGGCCCGACGAACACGGTGCCGGACTCGACCTGGACCACGCCCAGCGAGCCGGCCTGCGAGGCGTCGGCGTAGCCGATGGTGCCCTGGCCGCCGCTGACCGCGTCGACGACGCCGGAGGTGCCCTGGGCGGACTCGCCACCGAACGCGGTCGGCCACAGGCCGTCCGCCTCCTCGGTCCACACGTCACCGGCCGCCTGGTGCAGGTAGTCAGTGAAGTTCTCGGTGGTGCCCGAGTCGTCCGCGCGGTGCACGGCCGTGATCGGGGTGTCGGGGAACGTCACGCCCTCGTTCGTGGCGGCGATGGCCGGGTCGCTCCAGCTGGTGATCTGGCCGGAGAAGATGCGCGCGACGACCTCGGGGGTGAGGCGGAGCTCCTCGACGCCCTCCACGTTGAAGATGATGGCGATCGGCGAGATGTAGACCGGCAGGTTCAGCGCCTTCGAATCGGCGGCGCAACCGGCGAAGGTCCCCTCCATCTCGGTGTCGTTGAACGCCCGGTCCGAGCCGGCGAACTGCACGGCGCCGGAGATGAAGCTCTCGCGCCCGGCGCCGGAGCCGT
>JAKDIK010000273.1 GCA_030450535.1 Propionibacteriaceae bacterium | reverse complement strand
TCCGCGGGCGTCAGGAACGACGGACTGGACAGGGACAGCGCCACCACGACGCTGGGATCATAGGGCGGACGCGGCGTCCGGCCCAGCGTGGCCCTGCCCGGTCCGCTGTCGTCCGGCCCGTTGTCGCCCGGTCCGCTGCCGCCCGGCCCGTTGTCGTCCGATCCGTTGCCGCGGGGTACGTCACGGCCCGGGCCGGGGCGGCGCAGGGGCGGCAGGTCATGGTCGGACACGAGAACCTCCAGGTCGTCCGGTAAGCGATTACCCCAGCGTACGACGGGTCGCGCGATGACGGGAAGGCCGGTGGGTCCCGCCGCTGCGCTGTGCCCGCCCCCGTAGGCTGGTCGATCGTGAACCGCTATTCCTCCGACGTCCTCGCGAAGGGCTGGCAGCGGGCCAACAGGCCCACCGCCACCCCCATCCCCGTCGAGAAGGACATGGTGCTCGAGGAGCCCACCTCCGGCTTCGTCGGCGCCGTCGTCGCCTGGGAGAACGGCGTGGTCGTTCTCGAGGACCGCCGCGGCAAGCGCCGCAGTTTCCCCTTCGGCCCCAACTTCTGGCTGGACGGCAAACCCGTCGACCTCAAACCGCCCACCCGCGCGGCGTCCGAGCGAGACCGCGCCCAGGCGTATGCGCGGACGCACACGGCGTCCGGTTCGCGCGTCGGGCCGGCCGAGAGCGCCAAAGTGGCGCTGCCCAGCCGCATCTACGTCGAGGGACGCCACGACGCCGAGCTCATCGAGAAGGTGTGGGGCGCCGACCTGCGCCACGTCGGCGTCGTCGTCGAATACCTGGGCGGCATCGACGACCTGCCCGCGATCGTGGCCGCGTTCGCGCCGACGCGGGGCCGCCGGCTCGGCGTCCTGGTGGATCACCTCGTGCCGGGGTCGAAGGAATCGCGCATCGTCGAGCGGGTCAGCGGCGAACACGTCTTCGTCACCGGCCACGAGTTCGTCGACATCTGGGCCGCGGTCAAGCCCGAACGCGTCGGGCTGCGGCGCTGGCCGGACGTGCCCCGCACCCTGGAGTACAAGCACGGCATCTGCGACGCGCTCGGCCTGCCCCACGCGAATCAGCAGGACATCGCGCAGGCCTGGCAGGCGATTCTGCGCCAGGTGCGCGGCTGGCAGGATCTGGATCCCACGCTGCTCACAGAAGTCGAGAAACTCATCGACTTCGTCACCGCGGATCACATCGATGAGGATTCCTGATGGACGCCGACGCGATTGCCCAGCTCCTCGTCGAGGTCGCCGACGAACTCATCGTGCCGCGCCTGGCCCGGCTCCGCTCCGACGAGATCGATCAGAAGCGCCCCGGCGACCTCGTCACCATCGCCGATCGCGAGGCCGAGGCTGCCATCGGTGACGCGCTGCGCAGAGCTCGTCCGGACGCCCTCGTCGTCGGTGAGGAGGGGACGTTCGCCGATCCCCACGCGCTCGACGGCCTCGCCGACGCCGACGTGGCCTTCGTCATCGACCCCATCGACGGCACCCGCAACTTTGCCGCCGGAACCCCGGACTTCGGCGTGATGCTCGCCGAGGTCCATGCCGGCGAGCCGGTGCGGAGCTGGATCTGGCAGGCGGCCCACCAGGTCATGTACATCGGCGAGCGCGGAGCCGGCGTCACGCGCAACGGGGAACGGCTCGCCCCCGCCCCGGACCGCGAGCGGCCGTACGCGGCGGCCGTCCACAAGCGCTTCCGCGGCGGCGGGGACCCCGATCTGGCCTTCGAGTGGACGCGTGGCGCATGCGCCGTCGACTATCCCCGCCTGATGGAGGGCGAGGTCGACGCGCTGGTCTACCCGAGCCAGCACCCGTGGGATCACCTGCCGGGTGTTCTCATGCTCCGCGAGCTCGGCGGCGAGGCCGCGCTCGACGGCGCCGACCGGGTGTGGGGAGTCGGCCAGTACGGTCGCTTCCTGTTGGTCGGCGCGGACGCCGACGTCCTGGCCGTCCTGCAGGAGCACGCCGCGCGGCTGCCGAGCTGAACGCGGCCGGCACGCGCGACTTCGCTGGTCGAAAGTCACGTCGCTGGTGCTGCAACGCCAGCGACGTGAGTTTCGACCAGCTGGGTCGCAGTTGGACCCGCTGAGTGGGTTGCCCAGGCTGATCAGCGCCCCAGCAGCGGCAGGCTCCGGGTGCGGGGGCGTCCCTCGGCGGCGTACTGGGCGAACCGCACCCTCAGCGCCGCCTCGGCGGCCTCGCGGGGCAGCGGCCACTGCTCGGAGGTCCCCCAGGCGTCCTCGACCCGGGTGCCCGCCTCCCACAACCGCCCGGCGTGCGTCTCGAGCCAGGCCAGTTGGGTCTGCTGGAGGAGCGCGGCGTCCTGGCCCAGCGTCGGCCCGTGACCCGGGACGACGACGGTGTGGGCGCGCAGGGTCCCGAGCGTCCAGTCGAGGGTGCGCGGCCACTCGTCCAGGAAGGAATCCTCGCCGACCGACGGGAAGGCGGCGGTCTCCAGCAGATCGCCGGCGAACACGACCCCGCGCTCCGGCACGAGAACGACCACGTCGTGATCGGTGTGACCCCGGCCGAAGTGGAACAGCTCGGCGTGGCAGTCCCCCAACGGGAGCACCGCGGTGAGGCTGAACGTGTGCCCCGGTGCCACGATGTCGGCGTCCGCGACCCCCAGGGCCGCCAGTTGCTCGGCGGGCGGACGCTCCGCGGCGAGCCCCGCGGCCAACTGTTCGTGGCCGTAGGACGCCAGTGCGTCGAACGCCGCCAGCCCGAACAGGTGGTCGAAGTGTGCGTGCGTCACGGCGACGTGGGTGACGGGAACCCCGCCGGCCATCTCCCGGGCGCTGGCCAGGATTTCCGCACCCTGGGCGGGGGAGGACCCGGTGTCGACCACCAGTGCCGCCTGTGAGCCGACGACCAGCCCGATGTTCACCGCCGCCGGCTCGGCGACCGCCACGTACACGCGGTCGGCCACCGCCTCGAACGGGCCAAGGGCGGGGGAGGCGAAGCTGGTCACCGCCTCACCCTACCGACGCCCTGCCACCCGGACGACGTGGACCAGCGCCAACACGACCTCCAGGGCGAGCTTGACCCCGAGCAGCACCCAGGTGGCGGCCGCGGCGTCCGCCCTGGTCACCGGCCGCGCGTCGAACTGTGCCACGCCGGGGATTGCCAGCGGAACAAAGAGCGCGGCGTACACCACCGCCAGCCGGAGGTAGGGCCACAGGCTCAGGGCCACGATCTCACCGGTCCGGGGCCGGCGCGACCCCGGCTGCGACGGCGGCCACCAGGCGCGGCGGGTGGCCCAGCCGTGGACCACCAGCGACGCCGCGCCCAGCACCACCAGTGCGAGCCACGCCTGCGCCGGCGGCAACTGCGGGCCCAGCAGCCACGCGTACAGCACCCCCGGGATGAGGGTGAACATCACCAGGTAGTGCACGGCGAAGAACGCCACCGCGTCGCCGGGCGCCCGCCGCGACACCAGGGTCACGAGTGTCCAGACCCCCACCACGAACGCGTCCAGCCACAGCCACCAGAACGCGTCGCCGTACGCGAGGCGTCCGAACGCCAAGGCGAGCAGCGGTGTGGCGAACACGACCAGCACCACCCCCAGCCGCAACCATGCGGCCGTCCACTCCGGCTGCCGATCGAGCCACGAACCGAGGGCGGTGACGCCGATGAGGCGGGCGAGCGCGGTGATCACGGCCTCAAGGATGCCAGCGAGTACACTGGCACTCGCCTGTGACGAGTGCCAACGGGAGGTGACGATGCTCGACGAGCGCAAGATGGCGATCCTGCGGGCGATCGTCACCGACTATGTGTCCTCGCAGGAGCCGGTCGGCAGCAAGGCCATCGTGGAGCGCCACAATCTCAACGTGAGCCCCGCCACCGTGCGCAACGACATGGCCGTGCTCGAGGATGAGGGGTACATCACC
>JAKDIK010000272.1 GCA_030450535.1 Propionibacteriaceae bacterium | reverse complement strand
TAGGATGGGCGGGTCCCTGACCGTCCGAACCCAGGAGCTCCCACCGTGGCGCTGACCACCTCCGACGTGGCCCGGCTCGCCGAGCTGGCCCGCATTGACCTCTCCCCCCAGGAGCTGGAGCGCCTCGCGCCGCAGCTCGACGTCATCCTGGACGCCGTCGCGTCCGTCTCAAAGGTGGCGTCTGCCGACGTGGCCCCCATGTCGCACGCGCTGCCCCTGACGAACGTCTTCCGCGACGACGTCGTGACGCCGAGCCTGCCGGCGGACGCTGTGCTCGCGGCCGCGCCGTCGGTCGAGGACGGGCGCTTCCGGGTGCCGCGGATCCTGGGGGAGGAGCAGTGACCGCGCAGATCCTCACCGCGACGGCCGCCGAGCTGGGGCGCCGGATCGCCGCGCGCGAGCTGACCTCGGTCGAGGTCACCCGGGCCTTCCTCGACCAGATTGCGCGCGTCGACGGCGACGTGCACGCCTTCCTGCACGTGGATGCCGAGGGTGCGCTCGCGCAGGCCGCTGCGGTGGACGCGCGCCTGGACGCCGGCGAGGAGCTGGGCCCGCTCGCGCTGAAGGACCTCTTCTGCCAGGCGGGGGTGCCGACGACCGCCGGTTCGCGGATGCTCGAGGGCTGGCGTCCGCCGTACTCGGCGACAGTGACACAGCGTCTGCTGGACGCGGGCCTCGTCATCCTCGGCAAGACCAATCTCGACGAGTTCGCGATGGGTTCCTCGACGGAGAACTCCGCCTACGGCACCACGCGCAACCCCTGGGATCTCGACCGCATCCCCGGCGGCTCGGGCGGGGGGTCGGCCGCGGCGCTGGCGTCCTTCGAGGCGCCGCTGGCGATCGGCACCGACACGGGCGGCTCGATCCGGCAGCCCGGCGCGGTCACCGGGACCGTCGGAGTCAAGCCGACCTACGGCGGCACGTCGCGCTACGGGGTGATCGCGATGGCGTCCTCGCTCGATCAGCCCGGGCCGTGCGCGCGCACCGTGCTGGACGCCGCCCTGCTGCACGAGGTCATCGCCGGGCACGACCCCATGGATTCGACCTCGATCGACGCGCCCGTGCCGCCGATCGTGGACGCCGCGCGCTCCGGCGATGTGACCGGGCTGAGGATCGGCGTCGTGAGGGAGCTGGGCGGCGAGGGCTACGCCCCGGGGGTCGAGCTGCGGTTCCGCGAGGCGCTGGGGCTGCTGGAGGCGGCCGGGGCCGAGATCGTCGAGGTCTCGTGTCCGCACTTCGACTACGCGCTGGGCGCCTACTACCTGATCATGCCGAGCGAGGTGTCGAGCAACCTGGCGCGCTACGACGCGATGCGCTACGGGCTGCGCGTCGGCGACGACGGGACGCGCTCCACCGAGGAGGTCATGAACGCCACGCGCGGGCAGGGCTTCGGCGAGGAGGTCAAGCGGCGCGTGATCCTCGGCACCTACGCCCTGAGCTCGGGCTACTACGACGCCTACTACGGGTCGGCGCAGAAGGTGCGACGGCTCATCAGCGACGACTTCGATGCGGCATTCGCTCAGGTGGACGTCCTGGTATCGCCGTCGACCCCGACGACGGCGTTCCGGATCGGGGAGCGGACGGCCGACCCGCTGGCCATGTACGCCTCCGATCTGTGCACGATCCCGTCAAACATGGCGGGCAACGCGTCGGGGTCCTTCCCGTGCGGGCTGGCGCCGGAGGACGGGTTGCCCGTCGGGTTCCAGGTGATGGCGCCGCCGCTGGCCGATGACCGCGTCTACCGCGTGGGCGCTGCGCTGGAGCGGGCGCTGGGGTCCGATGGCGTGCTGACCGATGCGATCGCCGAGCGCTGGGTGGAGGCCTGAGATGGACACTTTGCTGGATTACGAGGACGTCCTCGCGGCGTACGACCCCGTGCTGGGGCTCGAGGTGCATGTGGAGCTGAACACGGCGTCCAAGATGTTCTGCGGCTGCGACAACACCCCCGGCGGGGAGCCGAACACGACGACCTGCCCGGTGTGCCTGGGCTTGCCGGGTTCGCTGCCGGTCGTGAACGCCAAGGCGGTGGAGTCGGCGATCCGGATCGGCTTGGCGCTCAACTGCCAGGTGGCTCCGTGGTGCCGGTTCGCGCGGAAGAACTACTTCTACCCGGACATGACCAAGGACTTCCAGACCTCGCAGTACGACGAGCCGATCTGCTTCGACGGGTGGGTGGACGTCGAGGTGGACCAGGAGACGTTCCGGATCGAGATCGAGCGCGTCCACATGGAGGAGGACGCCGGCAAGCTCACGCACGTGGGTGGGGGGACCGGACGGATCGTGGGCGCGGAGTACTCGCTCGTGGACTACAACCGCGCAGGCACGCCGCTGATGGAGATCGTGACCAGGCCGATCCGGGGGCTGGGGGCGAAGGCGCCGGCGGTCGGCCGGGCGTACATGGCGCTGCTGCGCGACCTGATGCGGGCGCTGGGGGTCTCCGACGCGCGGATGGAGGCCGGCAACATGCGCTGCGACGCGAACGTGTCGCTGATGCCGACGGGCACACACGAGCTGGGCATCCGCACCGAGACGAAGAACGTGAACTCGCTGCGGTCGGTGGAGGGAGCGCTGACCCACGAGATGCGGCGGCAGGCGGCGATCCTGGCCGGCGGCGGACGGGTGCACCAGGAGACCCGGCACTGGCACGAGGACGGCGAGTACACCTCGCCGGGACGCAGCAAGGAGCAGGCGGAGGACTACCGCTACTTCCCCGAGCCCGATCTGGTGCCGATCGCGCCGGCGCCGGAGTGGATCGAGGAACTGCGCGCCACGTTGCCGGAGCTGCCCACCATGCGGCGCGCCCGGCTGCAGGGCGAGTGGGGTTTCACCACCCTCGAGATGCGTGACGTGCTGGGCAATGAGGGATCGCTGGAGCTGATCGAGGCCACGGTGGCCGCGGGGGCGACGCCGGGGTCCGCGCGCAAGTGGTGGCTGGGCGAGATGGCGCGCCGCGCCAACGAGGCGGGTGTGGAGCTGGCGGCCGTGGGTGTGACGCCGCGGGACGTGGCGGCGGTGCAGGGGCTCGTCGACGCGGGAACCGTGAACGACAAACTCGCCCGCGAGGTCTTCGACGGCCTGCTGGCGGGCGAGGGCTCGGCGGCCGAGATCGTCGCGGCGCGCGGGCTGGCGGTGGTCTCCGACGACGGCGCGCTGGGCGAGGCGGTGGACGCGGCGATCGCGGCGAACCCCGACGTGGCCGCGAAGATCCGCGGCGGCAAGGTGCAGGCGGCCGGGGCCCTCATCGGTGTCGTCATGAAGCAGATGCGCGGTCAGGCGGACGCCGCCCGGGTTCGGGAGCTTGTGCTGGAACGCCTCGCGTGAGGCGGCGCCGGTGAGGTGGCGTTGGCTGGTGGCGCTGCTCGCGCTGGCGGTGCAGATGTGGGCGCTCTACCACCCCGACCCGGTCGACGCGCCGGCCCTGTTCGACGTGCCTCACCTGGACAAGGTGGTGCACGTCGGGCTGTTCTGGGTGACGACCTGGGCGCTGCTGCGGGTGCTGCCCGCATGGGCGGCGATCGGGGCGATGGTCCTGCAGGTGGCGGCGAGCGAGCTGATCCAGGGATTCCTGCCGACCCGGTCCGCGGATGTGTGGGACGCCGTGGCCGATCTCGGCGGCATCGCGCTCGGCTGGGCGACGTGGTGGTGGCGGGAGCAGCGACGGGCGGCATGATGGTCCCATGGAACCGGAACTGCCGAGGTCGGTGACCATCATGGATGTGGCTCGGGCGGCCGGCGTCTCTCGCGCGTCCGTGTCGAAAGTCATCCGGGACGCGTACGGCGTCAGCCCCACAATGAAAGCCCGCGTGGAGAAGACCATCGCCGACTTGGACTACCGCCCTCGAGCCGCAGCCCGGGCGATGCGGGGCCTGTCATACACCCTGGGCTTCGAGATCC